>CALJCU010000302.1 GCA_938023885.1 uncultured Prevotella sp.
GTAGTGGCCTGAGAAGTACCAGTCACCCCGATTCCCGGGCATGGCGTGATGGAGACCATCGAGCGACTGATAGACAATGTCGACGGGAGACTTCATGTCTTCGGGCTTGAGCATTTCCGCGATCTTATGGTTGATCTTCTCCACGGTGAAGGGCTCGTAGATGTCGCGCACGCGGTTGTGCATCTCTTCCAATGGTTTTTTCAGTTCGGCTTTACAGGCTTTGTAAGTAGCGTGGATGAGCTGATCCATACCCTGGTCGTGGATGAGTGCTATCGTGGCTCGGAACACACAGAACTCCTCCAGACTTGGCATGTCAATGCCATAATAGTCTGGATAGCGAATCTGTGGTGCAGAACTGACGATGACGATCTTTTTAGGATGCAGGCGGTCGAGAATATGAAGGATACTCTTCTTTAGCGTGGTGCCGCGTACGATACTGTCGTCGATGATGACGAGATTGTCTTTGTATGGCTCTATGGAACCGTAGGTGACATCGTAGACGTGGGCAGCGAGGTCATTACGTGCCTTGCCCTCCGTGATGAAAGTGCGCAGTTTGATGTCTTTCCACGCCACTTTCTCTGAACGCACGTTACGACTGAGAATTGCCTTCAGCTCATCGTAGGTAGGCTGATGACCGATCGTCAATAATGTGTTGATATCCTGTTCACACTGATAGTCCCTGAATCCTTCGAGTAAGCCGTAGTAAGCCACTTCTGCAGTGTTCGGGATGAAAGAGATGACGGTGTGTGCCGTGTCGCCACCGACGGCATTGAGAACCTGCGGTGTGAGCTGCTCACCGAGCTGTTTGCGCTCGCGGTAGATGTCCCTGTCGGAACCGCGTGAGAAATAGATGTGCTCAAACGAGCATTTGTAATTTTCTTCCTGGGGCAGAATTTGTTTCTCCAGTGATTCTCCGTTGGCTCTCACGAGGAGGGCAGCACCGGGTGTGAGCTCGTGGATATCGTCGTATTCGAGGTCGAAAGTGGTCTGAAGCACAGGACGCTCGGAGGCAAGCACTGCCACTTCGTCGTTCTTATACCAAAAGGCGGGACGTATGCCATGAGGGTCTCTCATCGCAAACATCTCGCCGCTACCAGTGATACCACACATGACATACCCGCCGTCGAAATGGTTCATCGTAGTCTTGAGTACGTTCTCCATGCGCACGTGGGCATCGATGAACCGTGTAATGTCCGTGTCAGTTAATCCATGCTGTTTGGCATTGACGAAGTTTCGTTCTACCTCACGGTCGAGGCGATGCCCCATAAGCTCCAATGTGATATAGGTATCACTGTAGATACGCGGGCATTGACCTTGCCTGGTGAGGTCTTTGAATACCTCCTCTACGTTGGTCATATTGAAGTTGCCGCAGATGCAGAGATTTTTCGCTTTCCAGTTGTTCCGGCGCAGAAACGGGTGCACATATTTGACACCGCTCTTGCCGGTAGTGGAGTAGCGCAGGTGTCCCATATAAAGTTCACCGGCGAAAGGCAGCTCATCGTAAGCCTCGGTGTCCACTTCCTTTTCTTTCATCACCTGTCTAATCTGGCGGTTGGCTTCGCCGAATATCTCGGTAATGGCATTGGTGCCTTCAGATCTTTCACGGAACATATATTCGTGCCCGGGTTTGGTGTTGAGCTT
>CALJCU010000303.1 GCA_938023885.1 uncultured Prevotella sp.
TGTAGTAGCCATTGATCCTACATTCGGCAGCAAGCTGAATGGCATAGGTGGAGAACTTTGTAATTCGAGAATGAATGTAACGAGAAATAGCATTAAACATGATGATAGAATTATAATTATCCCACCTCCGCCGCCGAGGTGTGCAGACAAAGGCTAATAGAAATAACGGACAAGAGAAGAGAATATTAATAATTAATCAATAAAAACAGAGAGTTTATGCTAAAAAGACTTACGATGCTTTTAGCCGGTCTGTTCCTGGTGACGGGAGTGGCACTGGCGCAATCCACGGTCTCCGGAACCGTCATTGACGAGAACGGTGACCCTGTTATCGGGGCAGCGGTAAGAGTTCAAGGCACAAAGACCGGAACTGTTACTGATACGGACGGACATTTTTCTATCGTCGCTCCTGCTAACTCCAAGTTGGACATCAGCTATATCGGCATGAAAAACCAGACGGTGAAAGCCGGTCAGGGCATAAAGGTAACGATGATTGCCGACAACCGCACTCTTGACGATGTCGTCGTCGTAGCTTATGGTACGGCAAAGCGTCAGTCAATCACTGGTGCCGTAACTGCTATTGATGCAAAGGACATTGAGAAACACGTCTCTACCAATGCTCTTCAGGCGCTCGAAGGCAGTGCTCCGGGTATCCAGGTGAACAGCTCTTACGGTGAGCCGGGCTCGGAGCCGCAGATCCGTATCCGTGGTATCGGAACCATCAATGGTTCCAACGACCCATTGTATGTCGTTGACGGTACTATCTACAACGGTAATATCTCGGACCTCAACCCCAACGATATCGCTTCCATGTCGGTGCTGAAGGATGCAGCCTCTGCAGCCCTCTACGGTAACCGTGCTGCCGGTGGTGTCATCATCATCACGACAAAGAGCGGTAAAGGAAACGAAAAACTGAACCTCACGCTCAACGTCAATCAGGGTTGGTCTTCACGTGGTATCAGCGAGTATGACCGCCTTTCCGCAAAGCCTTGGATGGAGTCTTACTGGCAGGCTTTGAAGCACAGCATGATGAGCGGAGCGAAGAATATGAGCGAGAGTAACGCAGCCGCCTATGCCTCTTCGCATGTCATCCGCGATGTCGTGCAGCGCAACATCTTCGATGCCGATGATGACAAGCTGTTTGACGCCAACGGCAACATCACCGCCAATGTGCGTTCCGGATATGATGATCTCGACTGGGAAGACAATATCCAGCGTACAGGCAGCCGTCAGGACTATGGACTCTCCGGATCTTATTCCACCTCGAAGGCAAGCGTCTTCTCTTCTGTGGGTTACACCAAGGAGAACGGCTATGTGCTCGCTGCCGACTATAAGCGCTATACCGCACGGCTCAATGCCGACTACACGCCTAACAAATGGGTGCGAACGGGTGTGAACCTCGCGGGATCCGTCTCGAAGCGTCATGGAAACGAGCAAGCATACGGTTCCTATTATGCCAACCCCTTCTATGTGGCTCGTATGATGGCACCGGTCTATCCGCTCTATCTGCACAACAGCGACGGCAGCTATGCCCTGGACAAGAATGGCGACAAGCAGTATGACACGACTTCCGGTTATCTCAGCAACCGAAACATTGCCTATGAGCTGCGTAACGATGTGAACGAGTATCGCCGCAACACCATTAACGCTACGGCTTACTTCACGCTCAACCTGCCCTACGACTTCAGTCTGACAGCACGCGGCAACATGGATAACCGTACGAACAACCGCATGCAATACAACAACCCCAACATCGGCGACGGTGCTACCAACAACGGCCGTCTGACACAGTACGACTATGAGTATGAGGACTATACCATGCAGGAGTTCCTCAACTGGACGCATGAGTACGGCAAGCATCATGCGGACGTCATGCTCGGACATGAGAACAACTCCAACAAGATGCGCTTGGGCTGGGGCATGAACACCAATGCTGCTGTCGACGGCAACCTCGTGCTGAGCAACTTCATCACAAACTCGAACCTGAACGGTTACAATACCGACTACAAGACAGAGTCTTACATGGCACGCGCGCGCTACAACTATGCTGAGAAATATTTCCTCGATGCGTCGTGGCGTCGTGACGGCAGTTCCCGCTTCAGTAAAGACAACCGTTGGGGTGACTTCTTCTCGTTCGGCGGCAACTGGAACGTCAAGAAGGAAGACTTCATGGAGAATGTCGATTGGGTCAACGACCTCCGCTTCCGTGCTTCCTATGGTGAGGTGGGTAATGATGCCGGTGTAGGACTCTACGCTTATCAGGCTCTTTACTTCATCGATAAGAATGGCGGTAATCCCGCTTTGCTGAGACAAAGCCTTGCTGCTCCTGACATCAAATGGGAGACTGCCCAGACCATTGATGTGGCTTTGGAAGGCCGCCTGTTCGACCGTCTCAACTTTACGGTCGGCTATTACAACCGCCGTAACAAGGATCTGCTCTTCCCCGTACGTCTGCCGTACTCTGCAGGTGCATTCTCTTACAACGATCAGACAACAAACCTCACGGTTTACAAGAATATTGGTACCATCCGTAACCAGGGTATTGAGTTTTCTGCTGATGTAGACATCCTCAAGAGCAATGGTTTCCGCTGGAACGCCGGCCTCGACGCTACGTTCAACGGTAACAAGATCATCAGGCTGCCTGACGGCAACAACATTCTGTCCGGTATGCAGAATTATGCTGAGGGTCGTTCCATCTACGACTTCTATACCTATCATTTCGTTGGTGTAGACCAGATGACCGGTAACTCTCTTTATACGCTCGACACCTCCAAGAAAGATGCTGCGAAGAATGCGGGGGAGCTCGTGACGATCAACGGTACCGATTATACCACTGATACGACCTACGGTCTTCGTGACTATCACGGCCACGCCGACCCGGCCGTGTACGGTTCGTTCCACACCAACTTCTCGTGGAAGGGTCTGGGTCTCTCTATGCTGTTCACCTATTCGCTCGGCGGCAAGATCTATGATGGCATTTATGCCGATCTGATGTCTGTGCCTTCAGCTACTAATGGTGCAGCTCTGCATGCTGATGTTGCCAATGCCTGGAAAACCGTACCCAAGGGGATGACAGAGTCTTCTTCTGACCGTATTGATGCCCATGGCGTGCCACGTCTCGACTTCAACCGCGACACACAGCTTAATGCTACGAGTGACCGCTGGCTGACCAATGCTTCCTACCTTGTGTTCAAGAACCTCAGCCTCACCTATGACTTGCCGAAGAATTGGCTCAGCTGCTTCGCCGGCGCTGTCAACGGTGTACAGCTCAAGTTCAGTGCCGAGAACCTCTTTACGCTTTCTGCACGCAAGGGTCTGAACCCGCAGTATCTTAACACCAACCTTGGTAACAAATCGGAGAATATCGGATCCGTGCAGTCTACTTATGTCACCTCTCGCGTGTTCAACATCGGTCTGGCCGTTAACTTCTAATATGAGGAATCAATAACATGAAAAACATCAATATCATCATAACCGGTTGTCTCGTGCTTGGTGCAGGCACACTGGCCTCCTGCGGCAGCGACTATCTGGACACCACTCCGACAGAGTCGATACACAAGGGTGCTGTCATAGGCACAGTCCAGAATGACTATAAGGCCCTCAACGGTATCGCGAAAACGATGTCCACCCAGCAATATGCCTATACTCAAGGTTGTGCCGGTGAGAACCGCATTATCTCCATCTACGAGAACTATGGCTCGCAAAATTATCTCTACAATGCGTATGCATCAGGGTGGGCTCCTATCATGAATCTCCAGTACTCGCAGCGCAACAACACGTCATACTCAAGATACCCGTACAACTACTATTACAACATTATCGGCCAGGCGAACATCATTATCGCGAATATCGATCATGCTACGGGCGACGAGAACCTGAAGAACTTCGACAAGGCCGCTGCCGCCAAGATCGTCGGCGGGAAGCTGGCATAAGCCGTTCTGCGGTTCTTTCTCGGGATGTCGAGGCGACCGGGACATTCGTTTCGCACTCCGATGCCGACCGCGCTCGAGGCGCATGGCTATCGCCCTATTCCCTTGTCGTCTTCCGTATCGG
>CALJCU010000304.1 GCA_938023885.1 uncultured Prevotella sp.
TTCAGAATATAGGTAAAACGCAACAATCTATTTAGAGATGACACCCGAAGGTCCATCAATTATGAGCAGGAGTCGTTTTATGAAGTTGTCCAATAATCTGTATGTTATTCTTCATCCCATTTGTATGGTTCATATTTCTTGTTGTTTTTGAGAACAGAAAAGATGATGTTAGACATCTTTCTTGCAACTTTTACAATAGCCTCTTGTGGCTTCATTGACTGTTTGTACTTGGCATAAGCCATTCCCAAGCCGTAATCCTTATAGATTGCTATCCATGCAGCCTCAATGATCATCGGTCCGAGATGCTTGTTGCCGCGGAACGTCTTTTCTCCACTTGAAGTTTTTTCGCCACTATTGTGGCAGGTAGGTATCAATCCAAGATAGCTGGCAAACTGATTCTCGTTATGGAATCTCTTAACGTCATAGATTTCTGTCAGGATACACATTGCAACACTTACTCCTATACCGGGGATTGACATCAGAAGATCGTAATTGCTTCTGTATCTCTCGGTCTGCCCTAGATTACGCATGGCCCTTGTAGCATCCAAAAGGGTCAGGCGTATTGTCTCTACCTGTTTGATTAGTAAGTCCAACGACAATCGGGACGAAGAGAGTAATTTGACGTCTTCCTTCAGCCACTTGATAAAAGCTCTGGACCAATGCGAACCCGGCTTCGAGAAACGCTCAGGCATCTCGACACCGTTGCAGTGAAGCATATGCTTTACACGGGCCTTGTATCCGGACAGCTGTTTCCGGATTGTTTTCCTTATGCGGATTACGGATCTGTCATCGATGTTTTCCCTCTCCCGAATGTAGATTGGCCTTATGTCACCAGCCCGCAATGAACGCGCGAGCTTAGCCGCATCCACCTTATCTGTCTTCATTACTTCCTCGTACTGAGTAGTTGGAACATCGGCAGCATGTGTCACCACGCAGTCTATGCCATACTCTTTCAAGGCATAGTACGTGGAGAATCCACTGAAACCTGATTCGTATACGGCATGATACTCGCCGTCAGGGAAATGTTTCCTCAAAAAGTCAAAGAGCGATTTTGCCGAGGCTCTCTGCGGGTGCCTCTCTTTATAACCCGACTCGGTCAGTACTGCAACCTCCCAAGTCCTGGCATGGACATCAATTCCAATATAAATCTTTTGTCCTTTGAAAGAAATTTTGTTCCTTTGCATATCGGTACGATTTTAATTGTTCTTTGTATCTTGTATTGTTCTCACTTACAAATATACAATCCAATTATCTTCGTACCAACTTTTATCTTCCAAATCTATGAAAAACACCGAGGGGATGCCATGTGGCAGGGAGCTCGAAGCCCCCGAGAACGGTGTTTCAATTGTCTGACTCTATTGTTAGCTTCTGCAAACATAGTAACTATTAGCTATTCATTCACCGACCTGCTCCGCAAGATACACTATTTCAACAGTCGCCAAAGCACGCTCGACGTGACGCTGAGCTGCGACAATCTCTTTACCATCACTAATTATAGCGGAATAGATCCAGAGGTAGGCGGAGTGGGACTCGACTGTGGCCAGTATCCTATTTCCAGGACCATCTCACTGGGTGTTAAACTAAAGTTCTAATTTTCTTAAATCGAAATATTATGAAATTAAATAAAGCTTTTGCTTCCTTACTGATGATTGCGGTCTCCATGGCATCATGTACCGACAGCTGGATAGATACTGTCAAAGTGGGCGTGCCGACGGAGTCCAATTTCTGGAAGAACGATGCCGACTATACAAAGGCCGTTACCACTCTGTACGACTGCTTCAGCTATGAGGAGACATGGGGGCGCAACCTGTTTTACGAGCAGGGTGCCTCCGACGATGTTGTCTTCGGACGACCGCGCGGAACAAGTTACATGAATCTTGCGCACCTCACCATGAACGGTTCATCAGAGGGCAGCATCAAGGATTTCTACAACCAGATGTACACCACTATGGCAATAGCCAACAATGTGATATATCATGCTTTGCAGATACCAGAGGAACAGCGCAGTGCGGTTGTTAAACGATCATTGGGTGAGGCATACTTCATGAGAGCCTTTACCCACTACATGACGGCTTACCGGTATGGACGTGCCGACAATGGTGTCCCCTTCGTAAGATACGAAGACTTCACCGACTATGATAAGCAGATCAATGGGATTCCTATCCAACAGGCAACAGTCATGGACGACTATAAACTTATCGTCGCAGACTTCCAGAAAGCTGTCGACAACCTCGATTGGTTCAGGAACTACTCAGCTGACGACTATGGTCGTGCCACAAAGGATGCCGCCTTAGGCTACATGGTCAAGACCTACGCCTTCTGGGCACAACATGACAAGAGTCAATGGGCAAACATTCCTGCCCTTGTTGACAAAATTGAAAGCGAAGGCTCCCGTGGCTTGCTCGACAACTATGAGGACGTGTTCAAGATAGAGAATAATTGGAGCAAGGAGTTTATCTGGTCTGTGAACTCAAGTGGAAAAAAATATGCCGGCAGCATCTTTCCTGGTGTCATTCTGGAAAACAAAGGCTGGGGCGTCTACAATGGATGGGGATATATGAAGCCTACCCTGGAGCTCTATGCGGAGTATAACGACAAAGATACCCGCAGGGGGACAACATTGTTGAGCTATGGTGATAAGTTTGTTTACTTCGGCGAGGAACGCCAGTGGTATTCCAACTCTGATATAGAAGTAGGGTTCGCTTTCAAGAAATATATGGATCCCTTCTCTCGTGGAAAGCTCATAAAGGATGCCAGTGGCAAGGTGACAGGTTATGAGAATGAATATATCTCTACGAATGGCGACCGACCGACAACCGACCTTAACGTTCCTCTGATGCGCTTTTCAGAGCTACTGCTTTTCAAGGCTGAGGCTCTGATCATGCAAGGGAAGAACGGTGAGGCAGCAGAGCCGTTGAACCGTATTGCCACCCGGGCAAAGGAAGGTATCACTTACACAGCGCCTACGATGATGAATCTCATGCACGAACGCCGCTGCGAGCTAGCCTGCGAATGGACTGACCGCCTTATGGACCTCAAACGTTGGTCAGCTGAAGGCACAGAGAATTGGAACCTGGATGCTCTGGCAAAGATCAGGGGTGCCAAACATGGCATTAAGCATACCGACCGATCTAATCCGAACTCAGCTGTTGATACAGCCAACGGGACCTCTGTCACCGTAAACGGCAAAACATTTGAAGGAACCGTCATTATTGGCAGCGGACAAGGGGATGCCAAAGAGTATATACCGGGAGGCACTTATAGTGTACTTCCTTATGACATTAATCAGGTTATCAAGTCAAATGGGAAGTTAAAGCAAAACAGTGGTTACGCTTCAAACTTCTAACTGGAAAATGCTACTAAATTACATCATGAATATAAAGGCAATAATGATGTCATCTATTCTGGCACTTGGAGCATTGGCTTCAAATGCACAGAATGGGAATGTACAGACCTTCACTTTCGACAAGCCCTACAAGGTTGATAAAATACCGTTACCCAAAGGAAAGCAGGTAAAGAACGTCATTCTGATGATTGGCGATGGCATGAGTCTCATGCACATTCAGGCTGCATGGACTTGCAACCGTGGTCATTTGTGGTTGGAGAATGCACAGTATGTAGGCTTGTCAGAAACACCGGCCACAAACAGGCTGATTACCGATTCGGGTTCGGGCGGTACATCTCTGGCTACAGGCTACAAAACGATCTATCATGCTATCGGGGTAGACCCCGACGGCAAACCTTTAAAATCGTTAGTCGACCTTGCCAATGCTGCAGGTAAAAGCACTGGTATTGCAGTGACTTGCCGGCTTTGGGATGCTACCCCGTGCGACTTTATCAGTCATAACATTGATCGCGATAAAGAACAAGATTTGGTCGGGCTGTTCCCATACAGTCCTGTTGACTTTGTGTTCGGTGGCGGAGCCAAATATTTTGAACACCGTGATGATGGTCGAAACATCTTCAGGGAGCTCAAGGACAGAGGTTACCATATCTCGCGTACCTTTGACGACCTGCTAAACAACGTTCACAGCGGGAAGGTATACTGTGT
>CALJCU010000305.1 GCA_938023885.1 uncultured Prevotella sp.
ACTATTGAGGGAGACGATACTAAGGATAAAAAGAACTAAAACATGGAATTTCAACTCCTATATACTGATACTGCCTCGGAGGCACGCGCAGGACTCATCACTACGGACCACGGCAAGATAGAGACACCTATCTTTATGCCCGTAGGCACTTGTGGCGCTGTGAAAGCTGTGCATTTCAGTGAGTTGTGCAATCAGGTTAAAGCACAGATTATACTGAGCAACACCTATCATCTCTATCTGCGCCCAGGACGGGAAGTGCTTCGTGCTGCCGGAGGACTGCACGCCTTCAATGGTTGGGAGCGTCCTATTCTCACAGATAGCGGTGGCTTTCAGGTCTTCTCCTTGTCGGGTATTCGTAAACTCACCGAAGAGGGCTGTGAGTTCCGGTCTCATATTGATGGCTCGAAGCATATCTTCACTCCCGAGAATGTGATGGACACCGAACGTATCATCGGTGCCGACATCATGATGGCGCTCGATGAGTGTCCTCCAGGACTTAGCGATTATGCTTATGCGAAGGAAAGTCTTGGCATGACGCAGCGCTGGCTCGACAGATGCATCAAAAGGTTTAATGAGACAGAGCCGCTTTACGGTTACAAGCAGAGCCTCTTCCCGGTCGTTCAGGGTTGCACGTTCAAAGATCTGAGACAGGAAGCTGCTAAGTTTGCGGCCGACAAGGGAGCTGACGGCAATGCCATTGGCGGACTGGCCGTGGGTGAACCGACTGAAGTGATGTATGAGATGATTGAAGTCGTCAATGAGATCCTGCCTAAGGACAAACCCCGTTATCTCATGGGTGTGGGAACACCTCAGAACATTCTCGAAAGCATTGAACGAGGCGTAGACATGTTCGACTGTGTGATGCCGACGCGAAATGGCCGTAACGCTATGCTCTTCACCTATGAGGGAACGATGAACATGAAGAACAAGAAATGGGAGACGGACTTCTCCCCCCTCGATCCCGATGGCTGCGAGATTGACAAGGTGACGACAAAGGCCTATCTTCATCATCTCTTCAAAGCACAGGAGCTCCTCGCCATGCAGATCGCAAGCATTCACAATCTTGCATTCTACCTGCGCCTCGTCACGGATACAAGAAAACATATTCTTGCAGGTGACTTCGTGCAGTGGAAGAACAGTATTGTAGGGCGGCTCGGAATAAGAAGATAAACCATGAAGAGTTTCAGTAAGCTAAGAAAGCATCGCCGTTTGTATAAGGTACTCCGGTGGATGGACAAGCGCCCTAAGTGGCTGCATCGTTTCTTCCACTGGGCGGCTGAACATACACGACTTCTGCAACGATTCTGTAAATGGACGGTGAGGAAGCTCAGCTTTCTTAAGGTTCTAAGATATCTGAATCCGTTCCGATACATCAAGAAGATTGACTGGTATATCATCAAAAAGTTCATAGGGACCTATTTCTTCTCTATTGCCTTGATTATCTCCATCTCTATCGTCTTCGATGTCAATGAGAACCTGGCGAAATTTACGGAATATCATGCTCCGCTGAGCGCCATTGTCTTTGACTATTATGCCAATTTCGTCCCGTATTTTGCCAATCTGTTCAGTGCGCTCTTTATCTTCATTGCTGTCATCTTCTTCACTACCAAGTTGGCAGGTAACTCGGAGATTATCGCTATGCTCTCGGCCGGTATCTCCTTCAAACGGTTATTGAGGCCTTACATGATTTCCTGTGTTTTCCTCTCGGCCCTCTCCTATTACCTCTCAGCTTACGTTATCCCTCATGGTACAGTCATCCGGCAGAACTTTGAGTCGATGTACAAGAACAAAAAGAAGAATACCTCCGCAGAGAATGTGCAGTTGCAGGTGGCACCCGGCGTGATTGCTTATATCCAGCACTACGACAACAACATGAAGCATGGCTACGGCTTCTGCCTTGACAAGTTTCAAGAAAAGAAACTTATCTCACACCTTACGGCTACCGATGTACAGTACGATACTGTCTCCGACTCCAAATACCACTGGAAGTTGTCCAATTGGAAAATAAGGCAGTTGAAAGGCTTAAGAGAGCATATCACCAGTGGTGTGGAAAAAGACTCGGTCATACAAATGGAACCCACGGACCTTGTCTATTCTAAAGGTCAGCAGGAGACCTTCACCTCACCGGAACTAAAAGATTATATATCCAAGCAGATCAACAGAGGCTCGGGCAATGTGGCACAGTATCAGGTGGAGTACCATAAGCGTATCGCCTCATCGTTTGCATCCTTCATCCTGACCATCATCGGTGCCTCTCTCTCGGCAAGGAAGCGGAAAGGCGGAATGGGAATGTACCTCGGTATAGGATTGGCGCTCTCCTTTACCTATATCATGTTCCAGACGATCTCCGCTACATTTGCCGTCAATGCAGGATTCCCTCCGATGCTTGCGACGAGAAATCTTTTATACACAGCCATTACTAGAGGCAAGAAGTTGGTCATACTGGTCGGTTCAG
>CALJCU010000306.1 GCA_938023885.1 uncultured Prevotella sp.
CTGCATTACAGACCGCTATCTTTGTTCAGTAGTGAAGGAAGTGAGCGGGATAACGGCTAAACAATGGATAGACAAGGCGTTAGTGATTACGGCTAAGATCATGCTGCGGCATGAAGACAAGACGGTAGCACAGATAGCTGATGCTCTACATTTCCCCAATGTCAGTTTCTTTTGCCAATATTTCAAAAGAAACACGGGGATGACGCCTAACAGTTACAGAGAAGAATAAAGTGCAGTGGCCGGTCTTGTACCGGCCACCCACACTGTATATTATGGTATAACTTTGAACCGTATGCGGAACGTATGCGTAGGCTCATCCCAGTTGGTACCAAGGAGCACGAACTTACCAATCTGCGAGGTGGAGCGCACATGCTTGCCGATACACGGACAGACATCGTAGTCTCCAATCCGCACAATGCGGATAGACTCGGATGCATCCTTAGGCAAGCGGTCAAGCGAGATTCCCTCCGGCAAATGCTGACGATCTACCGTTTCATAAGTCACAGGCATGTCCGCACTGATCAAGCGATTCATCTCATCCTCAATGGCCTTCTCTTCCTGACGTGACGGTTTATGGTCAAGCACATAGCTTATCTTGCTCTTCTTTCGCTCAATATGGGCATTGCGTGAACGCTCACAGCCAAACATCCTTATCATCAACTGGTTAAGCAGGTGTTCAGCGGTATGGGCAGGCGGGAACTCATTCTTCGCGTGCTCATTGAGCGCATAGGCATCGTCTCTCATCTTTATATTAAATTTCAGAATTTTCGCGCCATAAGGCGGGAGCGTCATCTCCACAGCTCCGTCTTTCTTCAGATTCAATGACACTTTCTCACCTATGAGCAAGTCGGAAGCCATGACCTCCCGCTCCGGCAAGCCTAAGAACTCAAAGGCATGGGTAGGGATGACTACCGATACATGCACCTCCGGCCGTGAGAAATTTGCCACAACGAGCAACACGTCATCATCTTTCTTACGAAGGAAAGCGTACTGACAACGAGGATTAAATTGCCACGTCTGTGTATTGACATACATGAGATCGAAGCAGTCACCCTCACTCACGGCCTTCTCGTGGTTAGCAATTTTCAGGACATTACAATAAGTCTCCTGCAAGTTCTTCTCCTTGTCTGTGAGCTCATCGGGCGTGAAGAATGCACGACGCACAGAGTCGACACACCAATAGTCGAAGATGGAAGTCCGGCCATCGGGGCCAGAGAAGCCCTCGTCGTCCATACCGTGCTCGCCTAACTCTTGACCGAAATAGACCATGAACGGGTTCTTCTGCAACAGGGCGGCAACGACAAGTGCCGGGACAGCCTTGGCTCCATCGCCGCAGAAAAAGTCACTTCCGATGCGTTGCTCATCATGGTTTTCAAGGAAATAGAGCATATGGTCCTTGATGTCGTCCGCATTCTGCCAGCACCATGTGATACTGTTGGCAGGACGACGCTCACACACCACATCGCGAAGACAGTCGTACATACCCACCTTATCGTAGAGGTAGTCGAAGCCCGAAGATATATACGTGCGATACTGGTTCGTGTCGTAGACCTCACCAATGAAGATAATATG
>CALJCU010000307.1 GCA_938023885.1 uncultured Prevotella sp.
TCGAAGAGAAGTGGGCATCTTTCTTCTCCACAGTATAGTTGATATGTCTCACGCCAGTGAAGAGCTGGTCACCTTCCGGGATGCTCTTCGTGGAGGAGCAGGCAGAGAGGAGCAGTGTTGCCGCTATGAGGTACAAGAGATATGTCTTTTTCATTGTTATGCTATGCTATGTCTTCTTCACGTGGATTTTTATCACGCAGAGGATGCGGCGAATGTTTTGCCTTGTTCTCTTCCGCTCTTCTTTCTCTCTGCCCTCCGTCTCTCGGCTTTACCCTCTTCTGCGGCTCCATTATTCTCTGCGGCTCTGCGTGAAGAGACAGAGGCTCTGTGTGAGGAGTCGGGAACTATCGTCTCTGTATCTCTTGAACGGAAGAGGTCTCTCAGGGTCCTCAGTTTCTTCTTCCACGTGAACCCGCCGCCGAAGCGGGAGACGTTACCCTCGAGCCAGTCGTAGCTGTCGCGCTGGTAGAAGAGGTTGAGATAGAAGTTAGATGCAGGGAGCACACGGTATTCCGCCGTCACGTTGTCGAAGAACGTCTCGTCTTTCAGGGCTACGTCGGCACCTGTGGAGAGCTTGCCGCCGATGCTGATCTTCAGTCGGTTGTTCCAGAAGCGTCGGGCGAACTTGAACGAGTAGTCGGTATGGAGCTGGCCGGTGTTGGAGATACTGTTATCCACACCGAATCCGATGTCTAGGGTTCGCAGTGCCTTACCCGATATCTGGTTGATCTGTGAGTTCAGGAAGGCTGAGAGAGCCGAGTTCATCGAGAAGCTCGACGTGTTGCCCTCAGCGAGGTACATACCCGTGGTGAGCATGGCGACAGCCTGCTTGCCGCGTTCCTCCACCGTCATCGACTGCAGTTGGTTATGGATCGTCATATCCTCCGGTGCGTCGATGGTGAACTCCAGTCCCATGTTCTGTAACGTCTTTGACACTTTCACGCCGCAGACGAAGTCGACGACACGACCGTTGCCGGACGACGTGCCGACTGTCGATTTCGTCGTCTCCGTGGCGGTGATGGACAGGCGTGGGTTCATCGGGTCACCTGTAAACTCGATGTATGAGCCTTCAGCGATGGAGAACGTCTTCAGCGGGATGACGGGTAACTCATATTTCATCTCACCCGAGTTGATGGTGTAACGTCCGCGGAGGATGATACCGTCGGAGGTATCGTACTGCATGCGCATGTCGCCGCCGCCGATGACATCCACGTAGTTCGACTTCGAGGCATTGAGGTAACAGTCCACATGAGCACCCTCATCGATGTTCAGCGAGAGATCCACATTCAGACCTGTCAGTGTCGGTTGGTTGACGACATCTGTCGTCGTATCGGAGAAGTTGGTGAACTCCACGAGGTCCTTCAACTGGTCATCGGTGTTCAGCGGTGAGTCTTTCAGATTGTATTTGACATCCGTGGTGCCGAGGACATCGACGACACCGCGCACAGTGAGGTTGTCGACAAGTCCTTTCGCTGTGCCATTGAAGTTGATATATGCCTTGCCGTAGGCCTCCGAGCGTGCTGTCTCCTTCGCGTTAATGAGCATGTAGTTGGTTGCACGCATGCGTACGTTGACCGTCATCCTCGACAGGTCGGCAAAGTCGACGGTTCCGGAAATGTTCAGCGGTGAGTCGTTATGGGCGAAAACCTCAAAGTTCTCAAACACGATATGACTGTCCTTGATGGCCACGGGATCGTTGGCGAAACGCACCTCCATGCCGTAAGGCTCAGAGTAGAGGTAACACGAGTCGAGGTAGACCTCACCGTTGACGGTAGGCTGCGACGGTGAGCCCTTCAGGGCCAGACTGCCCTCGGCGTAGCCTTTGAAGCCGATGAGCTGCTCGGGGATGAAGCCATTGATGAAGTCCATCGGCATCTTCGTCATGTTGAGGGTAGCGTCGAGCACACCCCTGCCGGTGGAGTAGTAGGTACCTTTGAGCGTGCCGAGGTCTTCTCCGTCTTTCGTGATGATGCCATCGACATAGTGGCTGCCGTCCGGACGAGGCATGTAAGTGAACTCAGACCCGACATTGCCCAGCGGTGAGCCATTGTAGGTCATCTTGTCTACATTGACCGATGATGACACCGTGAGATCCTCCTTTGTCTGCGTGAGATGGAAGTCGCCGTCAAACACACCTGTGATGTCCGGTGCGTAAGGGATGACGGCGAGAATCTGTCCGATGTCGAGGTTATGGAGTGAGGCCGTGATATCCTGTAGGGCGCCTGTGTTACTGTCATCGGTAAATATCTGCACACCGGTGCCGTCGGAAGCGGTGAGCTTCATATTTGCGCTTACGCGCCGGTCTTCTCCGAGGTAGACATAGTTACTGTCGTTGACAGCAAACTCTTTATATCCGAGGATGGGGTTGTCG
>CALJCU010000308.1 GCA_938023885.1 uncultured Prevotella sp.
CATAAACCTAACTTTTAGAGGGTTAAACAATTAAGACCTTAAAGATAGCAAATAATTGTGACTTAGAGCACGGAAAATAGGATTGGGCGTATGCCGGCTTGATTTTCCTTGTTATAGCCACAGCGGGAGGAAATCTATTCGGTTTTTTATCTCAACTGGCTTATAACTCGGGAATTTTATCTAAATTTGCGGTATGAAATCATTGAGAGAAATATACCGAATTGGGAAAGGACCGTCATCGAGCCATACCATGGGCCCGCAGAAGGCGGCACAGATATATCTGCAGGCTCATCCCACTGTTACCAATTTCCATGTGACGCTCTATGGCAGTCTCGCTGCTACAGGCCGAGGTCACATGACGGATGTAGCCATTGAGGAAGTGTTAGGCCGTGCAGGTCATGTTGAGATAGAATGGGAATCAGAGGTGTTTCTACCCTTCCATCCCAACGGCATGAAGATTAACGACTGGGTTGTTTACTCGGTCGGGGGCGGTGAGCTCTCCGAGGGCGATCACCCGACGGGCTTGCTCCCAGCAAGTCCTGAGGTCTATGACCTTCACTACCTCGCCGACATCAAAAACTGGTGCGAAGATCACGGATGCGCCTACTGGGAGTATGTGAAACGCTGTGAGCGGCCCGACATCTGGGACTATCTGCTCACGGTATGGCATGCCATGCAGGAGAGCGTGGAGCACGGTGTCAACCACGAAGGACGCCTCCCCGGTCCGTTGAACCTCCAGCGAAAGGCTCCGACCTACTTCGTGAAAGCCAAAGGCTACAAGCCGAACCTCCAGACACGTGGACTCGTCTATGCCTATGCCCTCGCTGTGAGCGAGGAGAACGCCTCGGGCGGGACCATCGTCACGGCACCGACGTGTGGCAGTTGTGGTGTCATGCCGGGAGTGCTCTATCATCTCGCCAAGGGCCACGGCTTCTCGGATGAGAAGATTCTCCACGCCCTCGCTACAGCAGGTCTCATCGGTAACATCGTGAAGGAGAATGCTTCTATCTCAGGTGCTGACGTAGGGTGTCAGGGTGAGGTCGGCGTGGCGTGTGCCATGGCCTCCGCAGCAGCCTGTCAGCTCTTTGGCGGTTCACCCTCACAGATTGAATATGCAGCGGAGATGGGACTCGAGCATCACCTCGGAATGACCTGTGACCCGGTGTGCGGACTGGTCCAGATTCCCTGCATCGAGCGTAATGCCTTTGCCGCTACGCGCGCTCTCGACTGTAATCTCTATGCCTCTTTCTCCGACGGCAAGCACCGCGTGAGCTTCGACCGTGTGGTAGAAGTGATGAAACAGACGGGTCATGACCTTCCCTCTCTCTATAAAGAGACGGGTGAAGGTGGTCTGGCAAAGGTGGCGGGTCCTGAGGAAAATAATCAGCAGAATATTCAGTAGATGTCATGAGAAAGCTATTCTTTTCTTCTCTATTATTAATAATGTGCGGCATGGGGGCCTCCCTGTTCTCTTCTTGTAAGATGGCACCGAAGCAAGACCCAGGCGACACCGTAGCGGCTTCTGTCTTTGCACCTGTCGACACGGCAGCCCTCCACCGCAAACAACAGGCTGAGAAAGTACGTCCGACCAATGCCAAAGACAGTTCCGACATCTTCTATATCGGATCAGGAAGCACGGAAAAGAGGATTCAGCTCATCAGCTATCCCTCCCAACGCGACACCTTCACTTATAGCAAGGCCCGCCATCTAAAGTGCGGCGGAAACACCGACGCAGGCCACGTCGTCCGCGTAAAGTTTTATATATCAAAGGGAGACTCGCTTGTGCAAGGCTTGGAAGAGGTTGCCAAATCACTTCATGCTGTTTAGCATGAAGTAAATTTCTTCTTTCCGGATGCTCTTGGGACATCTGGCAAGGATGTCTTCAACCGGTGCATGCTCCTCAAACTGCGAGATTGCATGACGAATGGCACGCACATGCCCAGCCGGAATGACCTTGTCGGCCGTGAGTTTCCCCGTTTTCACACCGACGGCAAGGTGACCCATGATTGTGCCTACCGTTAGCCCGCGCTCCTTGGCAATCTGCTCAATCGTCTGACCTTTATTGAACATCGTCAAACTCTGTTCTGCCGATCCTCCCTTCTTCTGAGTCTTCTTCGGTTCTTCATTCCGTGTTCTTTGTGTCTTTTGTGAACCATCATCACTTCGTGTCTTACGACGTGACTGGTTGCCTGCCGGGTCAATGACATCCATGGCATCAACCAGCGCTTCCTGTTTGTTTTGCAGATAAGCAGTCACTGTGAACGGTGTCTCAGCCATGGCGTCGAGCATCTTCTCCTTGGAGAGATATTGCAAATAGAAGTCCTTGTAGCGCTCGTCAAGCTGCTCCATGCCCCTCTTGTTCTTTCCGTTCACCATCTTCGTCTTGTCGAGAAGGTCGGGAATCTGCTCTTTCAGAGCCGCTGCAAAATAATCGGCAGAGCGCTGCACACGCTTCAGAAAAGCATCGTCGTGGAGACCCCCGTTAGACATCTGGCGGATGATGTTAAGCCATTTATACGCCACATCAATGACTTTTTTCTTCACGTTCTCCATCACCATACGGTGATAGTCGCACAGGTGCGGGAAAGCACGGAAAAACTCTATCATCGTGCGGTTGAGCATCTGCTCGGAGCCATAGAGAAGGTTGAAGTTGAACATGTCGAGTAACTGTTCCTTGAAATAGGCATCCTTGAGCGAGGACAGCTCCCTGATGCTCTCCTCGGCTTTTTGCTGCTGATGGGAGATATATTCTGTGACACGCGGGTCATTGAAAATACTGCTTATGCCGATGCGCGAGGCGAGCACCATGCCCTCGAGACTCTTACAGCGGCTCAGCGCCACATAGACCTGACCCGGGGCGAAGGAGAAGCCCGCGTCGATGATGGCGTGCTCAAAGGTCAGGCCCTGACTCTTGTGGATGGTGATGGCCCACGCCAAACGCAGCGGATACTGCGTAAACGTGCCCGCGACCTGGGGCTCAATGGTTTTCTTCTCGGGGTTGATGGCGTATTTCGTATTCTCCCAGACATCTTGTTCCACCTGGATGGTATTGGGATCGCCCGGGCATTTCACAGTGATTGATTTCTCATCGACCGCCACGACATGGCCAATCTTACCATTGTAATATTCATGTTTCATCGAAGGATCGTTCTTGATGAACATCACCTGGGCACCTTGTTTCAGTACGAGATTCTGATCTGCAGGATAGTTAGCGGCAGGGAAGTCACCTTTCACCTTGGCCTGGAAAGTGTAGCGCTTGCCTGGGAGCTTCAGCAGTTCGTTCTCGTTGTAACTGTCGGCCAGACGGTTATGTGTCGTGAGGCGGATGTAGCCGTCCTCCTGCCTGGGGATGAAAGCGGGGTTGCAGCGATCATTGAGCCTGTTCATGTCGCCTACTGTCGGATTACCGTCGCGCACATGGTTGAGGACAGTGATAAATGCCGGGTCTTGCTGACGATAGACATGGGTGAGCTGGATGGTGACATAGTTGATCTGCCGCAGTGCCCTGCTTCCGAAGAAATAAGGAGTGTCGTAATAACGGCTGAGCACTTCATCATCCTGTGCTGTCACCACAGGCGTGAGCTGCTGCAGGTCACCGATCATCAGCAACTGCACACCGCCAAAGGGCTGCGTACGGTCACGGAAACGACGGAGCACCGTGTCGACGGCGTCGAGCAGGTCAGCGCGCACCATACTGATCTCATCGATGACAAGCATATCGAGTGAGGCGATGATGCGCCGCTTGGACTTGGCAAAGTCGTAACGGTCACGAATCGTCGTACCGGGGATATAAGGTGTGGGAGGCAACTGAAAGAAGGAGTGGATGGTGACACCACCGGCATTGATAGCCGCCACACCTGTCGGTGCCACGACGATTATCCGCTTCGATGACTTCTCCTTGACGAGCTTGAGAAATGTTGTCTTTCCCGTTCCTGCCTTGCCCGTGAGGAAGATGCTGGTGCCCGTATGCTCCACAAACTCCCAAGCCTCTCGCAGTTCTTTATTCGTCTCCATCGCTTTAAGTATATATTGCTACAAAATTAACATAAAACCAGCAGAAGACCATCACAACAATGGAATTTTATTACTATTACACAGAAATAATCGGCATTCGATTCCTATTAAATCATGGTGCGATCTCAGTGGAATCACGACGCGATTGTTATTGAATGTATTAATTAATATTAATTTATATCACTTTTCTATCAAAATATTTGGCATGTTGGGTATAAATCCACTAACTTTGCAGTGTACTATTAAAGTAATGCACTAGTACAGCCAACGACAATAACGGAAAAACAGAAGATTATGATTGACGTAAGAGACCTTAGTTTTCACTATCAGGGCAGCAAGCGCCAGGTGTTCAGTCACTTCGACCTTCACTTCGATCGCGGAAGCGTCTATGGACTGCTCGGCAAGAACGGCACGGGAAAGTCGACACTGCTCTACCTCATCAGTGGACTGCTCATGCCCGACGCGGGCAGCGTGACGATAGACGGACACGAGAGCCGCCGCCGTGAGCCTGAGCTCCTCCAGGAAGTGTTCTTCGTGCCCGAGGAATATGCCATGCCTGACATGGGCTTCGAAGCATTCACGAGGATGATGCACTCGTTTTATCCACATTTCAGTGACGAACTGCTGAGAAAGTGTCTCGCAGACTTCGAGATGCCTACGGAGCTGAACCTCAAGGAACTCTCCATGGGTCAGAAGAAGAAGGTGTACATGAGTTTAGCCATTGCCACGGGCACCCGCCTGCTGATGATGGATGAGCCGACCAACGGCCTTGACATCCCCTCCAAGGCGCTCTTCCGCAAGGTGGTAGCCAACTATATGTCCGCCGATCGCACGCTCATCATCTCTACTCATCAAGTGCACGACATCGAGAGTCTGCTCGACCACGTCACGATCATTGATCAGAGCAAAGTACTGATCAACAGCTCTATCACCGACATCTCGAAGCGCTACGCTTTCCGCTATCTCTCTCCTGAAGAGATGGACGACCGCATGCTCTACGCTGAGCCAAGTCTCCAGGGCAACGCCGCCATCATGAAGCGCGCTGAGGGAGAGGAAGAGACCACCGTGAACCTCGAACTGCTGTTCAACGCGACTATCAGCGGAAAAATCAAACCATAATATATCGAATAAACAATGAATACAAATACTTTCAATTTCCAC
>CALJCU010000309.1 GCA_938023885.1 uncultured Prevotella sp.
CAGAAGGTGACGATCCTCCGGATGAGCGACGGTAAGCCGTTTGATCCCAATCACTGGTACAAAGTGGCGATCAACAGTTACCGTGCCAACGGAGGCGGCGAACTGCTCACGAAGGGTGCCGGAATTCCGAAGGATTCACTAGAAAGCCGTATCATCTGGCGTTCCGACCGTGACCAGCGCTACTATCTCATGCAGGAGATCAAGCGACAGAAAGTACTTGACCCACAGCCAAACCACAACTGGAAGGTGATTCCCGAGGCGTGGACGAAACCTGCTGCAGAAAAAGATCGCAGACTGCTGTTCGGAGAATAATATATACCATGACCTACTATTTCATATTTTCCAAGACCGCACTGCTGCTCCAGCGGCAGGCTGACGGCACACATACCATCCCGTGCACGGAGGGCGTACCTGTGAAGACCCAACCATGGACACACATCATGAACATCACACCCATGGAAGATGGCACAGCCGTAAAGACATTCAACATCGAAGATCCCGGGCATCTCGAGATTCTCGATGACGATCTCAAGGCGAACGGATACGACTTCATCGGACTGCGCGAGTCGTTCTATCATCTCCCCGTGGAACTCTATCTCAAGGCCGGCAAGTGTCAGGAGCTGATC
The DNA here is from genome assembly GCA_938023885.1 of uncultured Prevotella sp. GTDB lineage: Bacteria > Bacteroidota > Bacteroidia > Bacteroidales > Bacteroidaceae > Prevotella. The sequence goes on from CALJCU010000309.1 coordinate 627, forward strand.
TACTGGGACCATAACACGCAGTTCTGCGGCGTCTGCGGTGCTCCGATGAAGATGCACACTGACATCTCGAAACGCTGTACACAATGCGGCAAAGAAGTGTGGCCGCAACTCGCCACAGCCATCATCGTGCTCATCCATAAGGGAGACGAGGTACTGCTCGTACATGCAAAGAACTTCAAGGGTGACTTCTATGGGCTCGTAGCCGGATTTGTGGAGACAGGTGAGACCTTGGAAGAAGCCGTGGTACGTGAAGTCATGGAGGAGACGCATCTGACGATCAAGAATCTCACCTATTTCGGCTCGCAGCCTTGGCCCTATCCTTGCGGATTGATGGTCGGATTCATTGCAGAGTATAGGTCGGGTGACATCATGCGGCGCTTGGTTCCGTTATGACAAGTTGCCACAAATTCCACAGAAACTAAGTATCGCCCGCAAGATTATTGACAAGTGGCTTGAGCAGTATGGCATAAAAAGCGCACAACCATAACAAAAATGTTTACTACGCACGGTATCTCAATAAAAATGTGTAACTTTGCAAAGAGATTCTAACAATTAGGACATTCTAACAATTCGAAATGGACTGGCTAATCAATCTTTTCACTACGCAGGACACTGTGGCTCACATCGTGCTGCTCTACAGTATTGTGATTGCCTGTGGCGTGCTGCTTGGGAAACTGAAAATCGGAGGTATCTCGCTTGGCGTCACTTTTGTCTTATTTTGTGGCATCGTTGCAGGACATGTGGGGTTCTCTGCTCCCACACCTATTCTCAACTTCCTACAGGACTTCGGACTTATCCTCTTCATCTTCTGTATCGGTCTCCAAGTAGGTCCCGGATTCTTCGAGAGCTTTAAGAAGGGCGGTGTGGCACTCAACGGACTTTCGACGGTGATGATCATTCTCAACATCCTAGTCATGTTCGCCTGCTACTACATCTTCTTTGACACATCCAACAAGGTCAATCTCCCGATGATGATCGGTGTGCTCTACGGTGCTGTCACCAATACCGGGTCTTGGTGCTGCCAACGAGGCGCTGACTTCCATCTTCCCCAACGGCCAGGTTCCGCAAATCGCCAACGGTTACGCTTGTGCTTACCCGCTCGGTGTGATCGGTATCATTGGAGCAACAATCCTCATCCGTTATATTACGAAGACTGACCTGAAGAAAGAAGAGGCTGAGCTCGAGGCTGAGGAAGCAGCCAATCCACATGCTAAGCCTATTGCGCTGACGCTCGAGGTGTGCAATGCTTATCTTGCCGGTCGCACGCTCGCTCAAGTCAGCGATTTCCTGGGCCGCGATGTCGTCTGCACACGTATCCTTCACGACAACGTCGTTTCAATCCCAAACAAAGATACGAAGTTCGCTGTTGGTGACAAGCTGCACATTGTCTGTGCAGAGGCTGATGCCGAGGCTATCAAGGCTTTCATCGGTCCTGAGACTGAGTTTGAATGGGAGAATGCCAAGGACACACAACCGATGATTGCCAAGCGTATCATCGTCACGAACCCGAAGATGAACGGTAAGACCCTCGGCAAGATGCACTTTTCTTCGGTCTATGGCGTCAACATTACACGTATCTCGCGTCAGGGTATGGACCTCTTTGCATCGCGCAACCACCACTTCCACATCGGTGACCGTATCATGGTCGTAGGCCGTGAGGAGGATGTCAACCGTGTGGCTGAACTGATGGGTAACTCTGCACGCCGTCTGAATGTGCCTAACATCGCTACCATCTTCATCGGTATCGTCATCGGTATCATCTTCGGTAGCATCCCAATCGCAATCCCCGGTGTGCCCGTGCCTCTGAAGTTCGGTCTTGCCGGTGGCCCGCTGATCATCGCTATCCTCATCGGTCGTTTCGGATACCGCATCAAGCTCGTCACTTACACTACGACCTCAGCCAACATGATGCTTCGTGAGATGGGTCTCGTTCTCTTCCTCGCCAGTGTGGGCATTAAGGCTGGTGCAGGATTCGTACAGACAGTTGTCCAGGGTGACGGACTGCTCTATGTGCTCACGGGATTCATCATCACCGTCATTCCTATCCTCATTATCGGCCTTATCGCCCGCTGGAAGTTCAAGTTCAACTACTTCACGATCATGGGTATGATTGCCGGTACCTATACCGACCCACCCGCATTGGCTTACGCTAACTCAAGCTGCTCAAAGGAAGCTCCGGCCATCGGCTACTCTACGGTCTATCCTTTGTCGATGTTCCTGCGAATCTTCACGGCTCAGATCTGCGTGTTGTTCTTCTGCGGATAGACGCTGGCGGTTACACATGGAAACCACCTCCAAAATCCAAACGGCCCTGTACCCAACGGGGCCGTTTGTCATCTTCAGACGGTGGGTTGGAGACCGACAATCCCACAAGACGCACAGGACGGGCTGCAGAATAGTCCACCTTCTTCATCAATTGTTTTGCCAAAGGAAGAATGTCATCTTTCGTATGAAGGACGTTCTTAACGGTCATGCCGCGGTTGATAATCGTAAAGTCGGAGTATTTGATTTTCAGTGTCAAGGTCTTGCCCTTGAAGTCGGCTTTCCTTAGACGCTCCACAAGTTCCAGAACGAGGTGATAAAGCTCGATGGTCATCTGCGACTGCATCGTGATATCCGTCTCCATTGTCTCCTCACAGCCCACGGATTTGCGCAGGCCCGTTGGTTCCACAGGACGGTCGTCGATACCCCGCGAGAAATTATAATAGACCTCGCCTATTTTCCCGAACACTTCCTTCAGATGATCGAACGACACAGCACGCAAGTCAGCACCTGTGAAGATACCCATTTTGTGCATACGCTGCAAGGTCTTAGGGCCAACACCCCAGAACTTTTCGACAGGGAGATGCGCAATGAAATCGAGCGCCGCCTCAGGTCTGACCTCAAACTGTCCATCAGGTTTGTTGTAATCGCTTGAAATCTTGGCAAGAAACTTATTGTAAGAAATGCCCGCAGAAGCCGTCAGATGCAGATCTTCACGGATACGTGTCCTTATCTCCATGGCAATAACAGCCGGATCGGTGATGCCTTTCTTATTATGGGTCACATCAAGAAAAGCCTCATCAATGGAGATAGGTTCGATAAGATCTGTATAATCCTTGAAGATAACGTGAACCTGGTCAGACACTTCCCGATAATGCTCGTGATGCCCCTCCACGACAATAAGCGCCGGGCAATAGCGCTTCGCCGTGGACATAGCCATCGCAGAGTGAACCCCGGACCGCCGCGCCTCGTAGCTTGCCGTGGACACCACGCCGCGCGGCCCGTCATAGCCTACGGCTACCGGCTTGCCTTTCAGTTCCGGATGGTCACGCTGCTCCACAGAAGCGAAGAAAGCATCCATGTCAACATGGATGATCTTCCGCTTAGTCATTGTTATTGGAGAAGACGTCGTCAGCCTCCTTCATCTCATCCTCGTCAAACCACTTCGACAATTTCGTATGTGCTTTCTCTCTTACCGTATCAGGCACATCACCCCATACCTTCTTCACGACATAAAGTAATACTGCGAGGTCATCGCCCAGACCAGCAATGGGAATAGCATCAGGGATGATGTCGAGCGGACTGATGAGATAGCCAAGGGCGCCGATGATGATAGCCTTGTCTTTCACTGGCACATCGTTGCTCTGAAGCGTATAATAAAGGATGAGGGCTACATAGACGAGCTTGGCACCCGCGCGCTTGGCAATGCGTGAGATTTTGTCAATGAAGCCTTCCGATGTGTAGTCATCCTTGTACTTCATGAAGTCGGGCAAATTGGTGTTTTCCATAAAACTGTTTTTAATCGGTGGATTATCGTTTTTTTCTTTGATAGTTCTCTACCTTGGAAGAATATTCGGCCAGTTTTGGGTTGTCGCTCTTAAGCCTGCTCAGTCTGGCCTTGATAAGCAGCATCATCAGGCCTTTGATAAGCAATGCCAAAACCACGCCTAGCGCCACACCTGCCACCAGTGAGTATTTTCCCCAAGGGAGCATGCTCTCAGGGAAGGCACTGAGCACGATAACGGGAAATATAGCGATGATGCCGTACTTTGTGAGCTGTGCTTTCTGACTCCCCTCACTATCAAGGATGCGCTGGTATTCAAAGAGATAGTCGTCAAGCGCCTTGCGTTCCAAGCCTTCCAGCACAGGGAAGTCTTCCTCCTCACCCCAGCGCGCGATGGTGCGCGTGATGAGGTGTTCATAATCGTCAAGGATTTTAGGTTGTAAGTCTTTCATTGGAACAATCTATAATCTATTAAAAAGTAAGACAGTGCCCTGATAAGCCGGGTTCCGTATCCCCGCCCGAAAGCGGAGAGCCTTGTCATTTATCTAATCTGCAAGTCACCCTGCAGCTTAAGCGTTCTACCCTCCATCGTAGCCTTCGAGAGGCATCGGGCAGGCGACCCTGGCATGACGATGGTATATGCGAACTTGCAGCCTCCAGACGGCACAGCCACAGCGGTCACCCGCCAGCTGGTGGTCTCTTACACCGCCTTCTCACCCTTGCCCGCACCGACTTTCCGGGAGCGACTCCCGGAAGTATCAGGCGCAGGCGGTTGTTTTCTTCTGCCTACACCTGCTGTCACCAGCAGCTTCCATTTTCAGAAGTGGAGCGCCTTATGCTGCCCGGACTTTCCTCTTGCGTATAATTACGCCAGCGACGAGCCGGGACACTGTCTTACCATATCTGCAAAAGTAATAAAATTATTTGTAAGCCGTCACTCTGACTTTTAAGTTTTTGCAAGTTTTTAAACGAATGTAAAATAAAACTCGTTTCTACTTAAGAGCCGTTAAGTGTTAAAATTAAATTGTTAAAATCGAATAAAGCTCTCTGCCAAATCGTCTGATTACCAACTTTTGCGCATATATTTGCAACATCTTCTTTAAGAGGGCATACACGTCTTCAATTAATTTTAAATTAAGAAACAAACTAAAATCAATAAGCACATGAAAAAAGTTTCAGATTATCTTATTGCGGGTTTATGTATTATCTCGCTCGCATTCTCAGGAGGAGCCTTATATAAGGCCCAGGCAGCTACAAACAATATCGAACAAAACGGGCAGCCTATTGACCTCACTTATGCTGCTAAGAAGGCACTACCTGCGGTAGTTCATATTAAGTACGTACAAAATTCTAAAACACAAACTGTTGATGCACAAGAAGATCCGTTCAGTGGTTTCTTCATCGACCCCTTCGGTTTCTTCGGTAATCCGAATCAGGGGCAAGGAGGCTCACGCAAACAAAAAATACAAACACCCAAAAAAGAAGCTACCGGGTCTGGTGTTATTATTAGCAGTGATGGATATATCGTCACTAACAACCATGTGGTAAATGGTGCTGACGAATTGACAGTTACGCTTGAGGATAACCGCGAATTTAACGCTAAGATTATCGGTACTGACCCATCTACCGACTTGGCACTTATAAAAATCAACGCAAAGGACCTTCCTACCCTTCCTATCGGTGATTCAGATAAGCTTCAGGTTGGAGAATGGTGTATTGCTGTTGGCAACCCTTTCGGCTTAAATAATACAGTAACTGCTGGTATCATCTCAGCCAAAGCACGTTCTCTGGGTGCTAACGGTGTTGAGAGTTTCATACAGACTGATGCTGCAATCAACCCGGGGAACTCAGGCGGTGCATTGGTAAATACCCGTGGTGAACTTATTGGTATTAATGCCATGCTGTATTCGCAGACAGGCTCTTACGCAGGTTATGGCTTCGCCATCCCCACTACTATTATGACTAAGGTTGTTGACGACCTCAAACAGTATGGAACTGTTCAGCGCGCATTCCTTGGCATCAGAGGTGGTGATGTCCTCAACTATATCAATTCACAGAAAGATAGTGGTAAGGATGCTCCTGACTTAGGAACCAATGATGGTATTTATGTTGATGCCGTCGAAGATAATGGTGCAGCTGCAGAAGCAGGTTTAAAGAAAGGTGATATTATCATTAGCATTGATGGTAAACATGTAAGTAAAATGGCCGAACTACAAGAAGCCATTAATACCAAGAGGCCAGGTGACAAGGTTTCCATTAGTTGGTTACGCGACAAAAAGAAGTTTTCTAAGACTGTTGTACTGAAGAACAAACAAGGAAATACCA
>CALJCU010000310.1 GCA_938023885.1 uncultured Prevotella sp.
GCCTTCATGAGCTCAGGAATCTTTTTGCCGCCGAAAAGAAGCAGCACGACGATAAGGATGATAATAAGCTCGGGGGTACCGAGACCACCGATAAGTAATAAAAGAGATGAAAATAATAATGCTGATGAAATAGCCATTCGAAAAAGTTACGTGATAAATTTAATGATATCTTTATTTCTTCATGTATGGATCAGTGCCAAGGACAGTCTTTGCAAGGCGTCTGGTCTTGTCGCGGAGGGCCGTCATGTCGCAGCCGACCTTGTCATAGCATACGACGACGCCCATGCGGCGGCCCTTGTGAGCGATAGGTTTGCCGAAGATACGCACACGGGCATGATCCTCGCTGCATACATCGTAGAGGTTATAGTCGAGCGGCTTATCACTCTCCACGGGCGACAGCACGACGGCTGAAGCACCGCTGTGCTCGAGACGGACAGCAGGGACGGGCAGACCCATGACGGCACGGAAATGGAGTTCAAACTCAGAGAGGTTCGTGCAGTGGCTCAGTGTCACCATACCTGTGTCGTGCGGACGGGGACTGAGCTCGGAGAAGATGACCTCACCTTTCTTGGTGAGGAAAAACTCTACGCCCCAAATACCGTAGCCCGTGAGCACCTTCGTCACCTCGCCGGCCATGTGCCGGGCCTGTTCCAAGGCTTCGTCACTGATACGGTAAGGCATCCAGCTCTCGCGGTAGTCGCCGTCTTTCTGCACGTGTCCGATTGGCGGGCAGAAGATGGTAGGCGCATTCTTCTGCGTGACCGTGAGGAGTGTGAACTCAGAGTCGAACTCGATGAACTCCTCAATGATGGCTTCCTTCACATCGCCGCGGCCTTCCTCCATGGCATCGCGGAACGCCTCCTGGAGCTCATCGTCGTTGTGAACATAGTTCTGTCCGTGACCGGAGGAGGACATCAACGGCTTGACGACACACGGGAAGCCGATTTTTTCGGCTGCACGCTTGAACTCATCGAAGGTCTTGGCATAAAAATACCTGGCGGTGCGCAGGCCAAGCTCCTTAGCAGCAAGGTCACGGATGGCACGGCGGTTCATGGTGTAGTTGACGGCACGTGCTGACGGCACTACCCGGATGCCTTTTTTCTCAAAGTCGAAGAGGCGCTCGGTTCTGATGGCCTCAATCTCCGGCACAATGAGGTCTGGCTTATGCTTCTCTACAACAGCCGTGAGCGCGTCACCGTCGAGCATCGAGAAGACTTCACGCTCGTCAGCGACCTGCATGGCCGGCGCATTGTCGTACTTGTCGCAGGCAATGACGTATTGCCCCGCACGTTTGGCAGCGATTGTGAATTCCTTGCCCAGTTCGCCTGAGCCCAAAAGCAGTATTTTCTTCATGTTCTGGTAAAATATTTTTAGAAGCTTGTTTCCTATAACAGAAGCCTATCCGTTAGTATACCCTATCCTTTTCTGAACAATGGGTTTGAAGTGCCGCATCATCATCTGCCACTCGGGCGTGATGGAGAGGCGATGAAGATCCGTGCTGATGATCTTGTAGACAGCCGACTGCCGCACACGGTATTTCAGAGCCAACTGTTCCACGGGCTTGACAGCTTCGCCGAAGAGCCCGTAGAAAGCGTCAAGGATATCCTTGTCGACAGCTCCGAGCATCGTCAGCAGAATGTTGAGATCGGCCTTGTCGCCTTCGCTCACCAGTAAGGCTGAGCTGTGAGCAAGGCGCAGGTATTTGTCAAGTTGCGACGAGAACCTGTCAAGAGAGAGATTATCCAATGACTTGTCCATGGCGCTCCTTGCCATACATGATGTCGTAGTACTTCTGATAGTCACCGCTTGTCACCTCCTGAGTCCACCGCCGGTTGTTGAGGTTCCATTTGATGGTCTTGATGATGCCGTCAGCGAACTTTGTCTCGGGATACCATCCGAGCTCTGTCTTGATCTTTGTCGGGTCGATGGCGTAGCGTGCATCGTGGCCGAGACGGTCAGCAACATGATTGATGAGCGAGTCGTTGATCCAGGAGATATCGATGTCACCGTTGGCATCACGGACCTGCTTCTTCAGCACGTGACGGAGGTCTTTGTCCTTCTCCATCATGTCGTGGATCGTTTTGATGGTGAGCTTCACGATGTCTATGTTGCGCATCTCGTTGTGTCCGCCTACATTATAAACCTTTCCGGCACGGCTCTCACGCACGACAAGGTCAATGGCCTTGCAGTGGTCTTCCACATAGAGCCAGTCGCGTACGTTCAGGCCAGTACCATAGACAGGGAGTTTCTTACCTTCGAGGATGTTGTTGATAATAAGGGGGATAAGCTTTTCCGGGAAGTGGTAAGGACCATAGTTGTTGGAGCAGCGTGTGATAGAGACAGGCATGTGGTAAGTGTCACGATAAGCCTGCACAAAGAGGTCGGCGCCGGCCTTACTTGCTGAATAGGGACTGTGAGGACAGAGTGGTGTGGTTTCGGTGAAGTAACCGGTTGCTCCGAGCGCGCCATAGACCTCATCGGTGGACACTTGGTGATAGCGCTTCCCGGCTTTCCATGTAGGATAGCCCTGAGCGTCCCTGCCTGTCACCCAGGTCCTGCGTGCAGCATCCATGAGGTTCTGCGTACCGAGGATGTTTACGCTGAGGAAAAGCTGTGGGTCTTCGATGGAACGGTCCACATGGCTCTCTGCTGCGAAGTTGACAACATAGTCAATGTCGTTTTCCGCAAAGAGTCTGTCTGCCAATTGGCGGTCGCGGATATCGCCTTTCACGAAGAAGCAGCGCCTGTTGTCGATATCATCCTTGATGGTACCGAGGTTACCTGCATAAGTGAGAGCATCAAGGATGATGACCTTGATATCCTCGTTAACGTATTTCTTATGCAAGAGATACTTGATGAAGTTTGAACCAATGAAACCTGCGGCTCCCGTAACGAGATATGTTTTCATGGTGTATAAATTAAAGTTTCAGAATTATTATTCGTGTTATAGATCAAATCGTTTCCTGATAAACTGTGCGATGAAGAGTTCCGTCTCCTTCAGACCGAGGGTACTCGAGTTGATACAAAGGTCGTAGCTCTCAGAGTGCCCCCATGTCTTGCCAGTGTAATAGTTGTAGTAGGAGGCCCGGTTCTCTTCCCGCGAGCGGATATATTTGCGTGCTGTAGCACGGTCAAAATTATGACGTTTGCAGACTCGCTGAACGCGTTGGTCGATGTCGGCAGTGATGAAGACGCTAACGGTGTTTTTGAAGTCACGCAAAACATAGTCGGCAGTACGTCCGACGAAAACGCAACGGCCTTCGGCAGCTGCTTTCCGGATAGCGTCGCTCTGGAACTGATAGAGCGAGTCCTGGGAGAAGTTGTTCTTATAGAAGTTGTTCTCCCCCATCAGAGGGACGTGTACATGGAAAAGCGACTTTAAAAAACCTTTCTGCTCATCGTTCTGTTCGAAGAACTTCTCCGAGAATCCGCTCTCCTTGGCAGCGAGATTGAGCAGTTCCTTATCGTAGAAAGTGCAGCCAAACTCATCGGCAAGCCACTTTGCTATTTCTCTGCCACCTGAGCCTGTCTGTCGACCGACATTGATGATGATTGTCTTGTCATTGTCCATGATTTGCACTATTTAATCGCTTTTTTAACTTACGCATATAGGTCGCCATGATCACCGCCGCCACAACAGCTGCCGAGAAGTCAGAAGCAGGGAGTGAATACCACACTCCATCGACTCCCAGGAAAAGAGGCAGCACGTAAAGGAACGGCAGGAGGAACAGCAGCTGACGTGATAAAGACAGGAAGATGCTGACCTTTACTTTGCCGATGCACTGGAAGAAATTGGTCACGACCATCTGGAAGCCCACCATAAAGAAGACAAGCATGTTTATTCTTATCGCCGGCACGGCAATCTTTATCAGGGTTGCATCTTTGGTGAAGATGCGTGCCAGATAATCAGGCAATGTCATTGCGATGATCCATCCTGTGGTCATGATGACGGTCGCTGTGACCATGGCAATCTTGAGGACGCACATGAGCCTGTCAACCTTTTGTGCTCCATAGTTATAGCCTGCTATAGGCTGCATTCCCTGGTTAAGACCAATAATAATCATCACGAAAACCGTAGATATGGCTGACGCGATGCCATAAGCGCCTACCATTAAGTCGCCGCCGTAGTGAACAAGCTGGTTGTTGATGAAGATGACAATGATGCAGGCGCAGACATTCATCAGGAACGGCGAGATGCCGATGGCGATGATGTTTTTCACAAGCCGTCCCTTGAGCCTGTAAGTGCCTTTCTTCAGATGCAGCAGTTCGTTCTTGTTCAAGAAAAGCCTTATCTGATACACCAGCGCCAACGACTGGGAGATGACCGTGGCTGTAGCAGCGCCGCGGATGCCCCAGCCGAGGAAAAGGATGAGCACCACATCGAGCAAGATATTCATGCCCACCGTAAAGACCGTGGCATTCATTGCCTGACGTGGTTTACTTGCCGCACGCAACACGGCATTCATGCCGAAATACATGTGTGTCACCATGTTGCCGGCAAGGATGATCTGCATGAAGTCACGCGCATAAGGTATTGTGGCTTTGCTTGCTCCAAAGAAATAGAGAATGGGATCAAGAAATATCAGGCATATCACAGAGAAACAGAAACCAATGATGAGGTTGAGCGTTACGGTATTGCCCAGAAGTTCCTCAGCTGTGTGATAGTCCTTCTGTCCCAATTTCACGGAGATAGCCGTCGAGGCCCCCACACCCACCGCCGCACCAAAGGCACCGGACAGATTCATGAACGGAAACGTGATGGCAAGACCGGAAATGGCAAGCGGACCCACTACCTGACCGATGAAAGCCCGGTCGATGATGTTATATAATGAGGATGCCACCATGGCGATGATGGCAGGCAAGGCATATTGGAAAAGAAGTTCGCCGACCGGCTGCCTTCCCAATGCTAAAGTTGCTTTCTTGTTGTCGAATTCACTTGGCATGGTGCAAAATTAACGAAAATATTTGGGCTTTCGCTTTTTTCACGCTACTTTTGCAAAAAATAATTTCATGAAGCGACACATCCTTACCCTTTTCGAGCTTAATTCGCTTGTCAGCGATGTTATCGATTCCGCTTTCGACCATGCCTATTGGGTGGAGGCTGAGCTCTCTGAGGCACGTGAGGTAAGGGGACACTGCTACATGGAACTTATCCAGAAAGATATCTTCTCAGCCACTCCTGTGGCTCGTGCATCCGCCAAATGCTGGAAGTCGACATGGCTGCGTCTTAAGCCGAAGTTTGAGCATTCGACCGGTCAGGAATTGCATGCAGGCATGAAAGTTCTGCTCCTTGTCACCGCCGACTTCCATACAGCTTATGGTTTCTCCTGGATTGTGCAGGACATTGATCCTACTTATACGCTCGGTGACATGGCACGGAGGCGCATGGAGATTATCAAGCAGCTCAAGGATGAAGGCGTCTTCGATCTGCAGAGGGAGCTCGCCGTCCCGATGTTCGCCCAGCGTGTGGCTGTCATCTCCAGTGAGAATGCCGCCGGATATGGCGATTTCTGTCATCAGCTGCTTGATAATGAGTATAGTTTTACATTTCAGTTAAAGCTTTTCCCTGCCATCATGCAGGGAGACCAGGTAGAGGCTTCAGTTATTAATGCACTGAACGCTATCTATGATGAAGCGGGTGATTATGATGTCGTCGTCATCATCCGTGGAGGCGGTGCCACTGCGGATATGAGCGGTTTCGACACCTTGGCTTTGGCAGAGAATGTAGCTAACTTCCCCTTGCCTATCATTACCGGTATCGGTCACGATCGTGACGAGAGCATCCTTGACATGATTTCGAACACTCGTGTCAAGACACCTACGGCTGCTGCTGCTTTTCTCGTGGACAATCTCGCCAGTGTTTGGAGCCATATTGATGGCATACGGGAACGTATCGCCGGTTATGTCCAACAGCGGATGGAAGGAGAGAAAAATCGTCTGGCACGTGTCTCTGAGCGCATTCCGATCCTCCTCTCTCTTGTTAGAGAACGGCAGCAGGCAAAACTCGGCAGGATAATGAGTGAGATCGTTTCTTCAGTGAAGGAACAGATAATACAGGCACAGCATCATATAGCCTTATTGAGCAGTAATACCCGGCCATTGGTCGAAGGGAAGATTCTTAAAGAAAGGAACCGCTTGGAACAGTTGCAGCTGCGTTCGGCCGTGCTTGACCCTCAACGACTCCTGAAGCGTGGATACAGTATCACTTTATATAACGGGAAAGGGGTCCATGACCCGGCTTTGCTGCACGAAGGCGACAAAATAGAGACGAGAGTAGAGAAAGGCTCGTTTGAATCGATCATTCATAAAGTATAATTATCATGGAAAAAACAGAGAAACAAGAACTGAAATATGAAGAGGCCGTCCATCAGCTGGAAGTCATTGTTGATAAGTTAGAGAACAATGAACTTGGCATCGACGAGTTGTCAGAGGAGTTGAAGAAAGCACAGCAACTCATCCAACTTTGTAAAGACAAGCTTACAAAAACGGATGCAGAGATAAAGAAAATATTGGATAAAGAATAATTTCTTCCAAATTGTTATCAGTTTATTATTATTATTGCTAAATTTGCATTTAATTATTAGTAAAAGGCATTTAAATATAGATATTATGAAAGATTTAGACTGGGGAAATTTGACTTTCGGCTATCGTAAGACCGACTACAATGTACGTTGTTATTATCGTGATGGCAAATGGGATGAGATCGAGGTCTGCTC
>CALJCU010000311.1 GCA_938023885.1 uncultured Prevotella sp.
GCTTCGGCTTCCTGCCTTATACGAATGTGGGCTATTCCTACTCGTCCTCGAGCACGCTGAACGATAAGAAATCCACAATATCCACAGACAGCTACGAGGGCTCCGGCGGATTCCGTCAAGTCTACCTTGGCCTTGGCTGGTCCCCGTTCAAGGGCTTCTCCATCGGTGTCAACGGCGGTTACCTTTATGGCAGTTACACGCGCTCACTGGTCAACAGTTTCAGCAACTCGTATGTCAACCGCATCTCGAAGATCGAGACAGCCGACGTAGAGAGCTACATGCTCAACTTCGGTGCACAGTACTCGGCATGCCTCACAAAAAAAGACGAACTGACGCTGGGCCTCGCCTATACCCCCGGTCATAAGATCGGCGGCAAGCCAGAGCTCGACATCATCACGACCAATACCTCGACGGGTGTCTCCGACACGGCGGTATACAACGGCAGCGGATCGAAGCTCAACCTCGAGCTCCCAACCTCTTATGGCGTCGGACTGTTGTATAATCACAACAACCAGTTGAAGATCGGTGCCGACTATACGCTTCAGCGGTGGGGTAAGGTGTCGGAGCCGCAGTACAGTTCCACTGACGGCGTCGTTTCCTACGCCATGGCTTCGGGCCAGTACAGGAACCGCCACAAGGTAACGGTGGGTGCCGAATACTGTCCGGGTGAGTACAGTCGTCATTTCCTCAACCGCATGCGTTACCGTGCTGGTGTGTCCTACGTTACACCTTATTATTATATAAACGGACAGGACGGACCGAAAGAAATGAGTGCGAGCCTCGGCTTCGGCATCCCCATCATGAACAGTTGGAACAACCGTTCCATCCTCAACATCAGTGGCTCGTGGGTGCACCGCTCTGCTGCTAACTTCATCACAGAGAACACGTTCCGCATCAATATCGGCCTGACGTTCAACGAGCGCTGGTTCGCTAAATGGAAGGTGCAGTAATCCAAGTATGGAAAGCTTCTGTAGAAATAATCACAACAACAATACGAGAGTTAGTAGTATGCATATTATAATATGTGTAGTGCTGACTCTTTTTGCGTCTTCTCTCATTACCTCTTGTCAGGAGACTGTTGAGCACACGGCACCGGCGATCCGCGACCGTGACTCCGCCTCGGTGATGACGACACTCGGTGTGAACACGCTCATCTCCGACTCCGGCGTCATCAAGTACCGCATCGTCGCCGAGCGGTGGGATGTCAACGAGGTCAGGCATCCGTCGCGCTGGACCTTTGACAAGGGACTGTTCCTCGAACAGTTTGATGAAAGCTTCCATATCCAGGCTTATATCCAGTGTGACACGGCTTATTACTTCGACCAGCTGCATCTGTGGGAGCTGCGCTCGCGGGTGCGTGTGCTGACGAAGGACGGGCTGCGTTTCTCCTCTCAGGAACTGTTTTGGGATGAGCAGCAGCATGAGCTCTACTCCTACACCTTCTCGCATGTCGTCACGCCGGAGCGTACACTGCAGGGCAGTTTCTTCCGGTCCGATGAGCGTATGACGCATTATATCGTCACCAATTCCCGCGGCTCGTTCCAGAGCTCCGACTTCGGTGGCTCCACGGCGGGCTCCGACTCTGCCAAGGCAGCACGGGACAGCCTGCTTATGAATCAGCGCCCGAAAGCCACGCCGGTGCGAAAGCCGAATCAATAAAATGTTTCCTTACTGTGCAAGTTGATTTATCATCTATCATAGAGATACTTATCACGATGTTGCTCTCCGCCTTCTTCTCAGGCATGGAGATCGCTTTCGTGTCGAGCAACCGCATGCTGGCTTCCATGGACAAGGAGAAGAACGGACTGTCGCAGCGGCTCATCGACTTTTTCTATCATCATCCCAACGGCTTCGTCTCAACGATGCTCGTGGGCAACAATGTCGTGCTCGTCATCTACGGCATCCTCTTCGCCCGTATCTTCGACTCCACGGTCTTTGCGGGTGTCGGTCCTGTCGTACGTGTGACGCTCGACACGCTGCTCTCGACCTTCGTCATGCTCTTTACGGGTGAGTTCCTGCCGAAAGCATTCTTCAAGAGCAGTCCTAATAAGCTCCTGACATTTTTTGCACCCCTCGCAGCATTATTTTATATCGTGCTGTGGCCCGTGAGCAAGTTCTCCACATTCCTCTCGCGTATCATGCTGCGCCTCGTCGGCATCAGGATAGACCGGGA
>CALJCU010000312.1 GCA_938023885.1 uncultured Prevotella sp.
TTCCGCTATCAGCGCAACGAACAGCGGCAGGCCATCAACTACATTGCCTGGGCGGCAGACGACCGCCAGCTGGCTGATGTCCTGCACCGTGTGGCACGCGAATACCGTGAAAGGTCTTACAGCATGGTGACACTTCAGGAGAAGTTCGCCAGCTTCAGCAAGCCGGGGATGTCGCACAGAGACGCCATCGACGCGCTCATCAAGGCGGCGGTGGAACTGACGACACCCGAGGCTCCGGCATGGGAAATGATTTCCGCACGCATCCTTTCGTACCGATCGGAACAGAAAATCAGTCGGCTGGAAGAGGAACTGGGGCTCAAGACCTTCTATCAGAAAGTAAGATACATGACGGAAGAAGGGCTCTACGGCGATTACATCCTTCAGAACTACGGCGAAGAGGAAATCAACGAGGCGGCCGACTTCATGCAGCCTGACCGTAATGAACTCCTGAACTTCTCCGGGCTCGACCTGCTGCTGAAACGCTATGTCATCAAGAGCTATGCAGGCAAGGTGCTCGAACGTGTACAGGAGATGTTCCTCGGTATCGCCCTGCATCTCGCCCTGCCGGAGAAGAAGGAGAACCGTCTTCTATGGGTACAACGTATCTACGATCTGCTCAGCCGGCTGGAGGTGACCATGGCGACACCGACGCTCTCGAATGCCAGAAAACCGAACCATCAGCTCTCAAGCTGCTTCATAGACACAGTGCCCGACAGTCTTAAGGGCATCTATCGCAGTATCGACAACTTCTCACAAGTGAGTAAGTTTGGCGGCGGTATGGGAATGTACTTCGGCAAAGTGCGTGCGACAGGCGGAAATATCCGTGGATTCAAAGGCGTTGCCGGCGGCGTAATACGCTGGATGAAGTTAGTGAACGACACTGCTGTGGCTGTCGATCAGTTAGGCATGCGCCAAGGTGCGGTAGCAGTATATCTCGACGTGTGGCATAAGGACTTGCCCGAGTTCCTGCAGTTGCGCACAAACAACGGCGACGACCGCATGAAAGCACACGACATTTTCCCCGCAGTATGTTATACTGACCTATTCTGGAAGATGGCAGAAGAAGACCTGAACAAAAGCTGGCACTTGTTCTGTCCAAACGAGATCCTGCGCGTAAAGGGATATTGCCTCGAGGACTTCTACGGTGAGGAATGGGAAAGGCGGTATAAAGAGTGTGTGGATGATCAGCGCATATCACGGCGCATCATCTCCATAAAAGACATTGTCAGACTGGTGCTGCGCTCTGCCGTAGAGACCGGAACGCCGTTCACCTTCAACCGCGACATCGTAAACCGCAATAACCCGAACAGTCACAAGGGTATAATATACTGTTCTAATCTCTGTACGGAGATTGCACAGAACATGGCACAGATAGAAGAGGTGTCAAATGAAATTAAGACCGACGATGGAGAAACCGTTGTGGTTAATACTGTAAAGCCCGGCGAGTTTGTCGTCTGCAACTTAGCAAGTCTGTCGTTAGGCAGGCTCCCTCTGACCGACAAAGCGGCAATGAAGGACAAGGTGGCTACAGTAGTACGTGCCCTTGACAATGTGATTGACCTCAACTTCTATCCTGTGCCATTCGCCAAGATTACAAACCAACGTTATCCCAGTATTGGACTTGGCATAA
>CALJCU010000313.1 GCA_938023885.1 uncultured Prevotella sp.
TTGGGTGAGCAGAACACTAAACTTATTCGTGCTGCCTTCCTCCCCCACCTCGCTCTGACCGGAGGCTATTCTATTGCTAACCCAAACGTTTTCAATGGTTTCCAAAAGCGCTTCTCCGGTGTGTGGAATGTAGGCGTGACCCTTCAGGTACCGGTATGGAACTGGTTCGAGGCCCGTTATAAGGTGCGCGCATCTGAGGCTGCAACGAGCATGGCAAAGGTTGAGCTTGCGGATGCTCAGGAGAAAATCAACCTCCAGATTACACAGAGCCGATTCAAGGTCAAGGAAGCCCGCAAGAAACTCGCCATGGCTGAGAAGAATATCGCCAGTGCAGAGGAGAACCTCCGTTGCGCACAGGTGGGATTCAAGGAAGGTGTCATGGAGTCGACCGATGTCCTCGCTGCTCAGACAGCCTGGCAACAGGCTCAAAGCCAGAAAATTGACGCACAGGTGGAAGTAAAACTTGCTCAGGTTAATCTTGAGAAAGCATTGGGTATCTTACAATAATCACAGCAACAACTAAAACAACATGCAGATGAGCGCAAAGAGTCAGCACCAAAATGTATTGTTAGCGGTATTAGGATTTGCGGTTGCCGTCCTTATCGTCGCTCTCATCGGTTTCTTTACTTTGGGAAAGACGAATGAGATTATCCAAGGCGAAGTGGAGGTTGGCGAATACCGCGTCAGTTGTAAGCTCCCTGCCCGCGTCGTGGAGATCCGTGTCAAAGAGGGCGATTATGTCCATAAAGGCGACACCCTCGCTATCCTTGAGATTCCTGAGGCCAACGCCCAGGAGAAAGTGGCACAGTCGACAGAGGCTGCTACACAGGCCCTAAGCGACCTCACAGAGGAGGGCACACGCCGCGAGGCTGTAGAGAGCGCTTATCAGCTCGTGCAGCAGGCAAAGGCCGCTGCCGATGTAGCCAGGAAGACCCGCGACCGTATGCAGAACCTCTATAACGAGGGTGTTACGAGTCAGCAGAAACGTGACGAGGCAACAGCCGCGTGGGAAGTGGCTGTCGCCCATGAGAACTCCATGAAGAGCCAGTATGAACTGGCTAAGAACGGTGCCCGTGAGAAGCAGAAGGAAGCTTCCCGCCAGCAGGTCAATGCCGCGAAGAATGCGGTCAACGTTGTTCGCTCCGTACTCAAGGAGACGGTGCAGGTGGCTGCTGTCGACGGTGAGGTGAGCGACATCTATCCGAAGGAAGGTGAGCTCGTGGGCATGGGCTCGCCTATCATGAGCATCTCCATTATGAAAGATATGTGGGGCACGTTCAATGTACGTGAGGATAAGCTCAGCGGCCTGAAAATCGGCGATGAGTTCACTGCGTTCTCTCCGGCCTTCAACAAATCGCTGAAGATGAGAGTCTACGAGATTAAGGATGAAGGCTCCTATGCCGTGTGGAAAGCTACGAAGAGCAATGGTCAGTACGACCTGAAGACCTTTGAGGTTAAAGCCCACCCCATCAATCCGTTTGACGGGCTCCGTCCTGGTATGTCATTGGTTGTGAAAGATCCCAAAAAGTGAGCCTCTCTGAGACTATAAAGCGCATCTACCACATCTTCGTCCGTGAACTGGTCATTATGTGGCGGCATCCGATTTTTGGGTTCTGCACCATTGTCTTTCCGCTGTTAGTGGTGCTCTTCTTCACCTCCCTGATGAACGGAGGACAACCCGTGAAGATGCCGGTAGGTGTTGTCGACCAGGACAACACCCATGTGAGCCGCGCCATGATTAGGAAGTTGGATGGATTCCAGACAACGCATGTCATCGGTCACTATGCCAACATGAATGATGCGCGGGAAGCCATTCAGAAGAACGAGATTTATGCTTTTCTGCTTATCCCTAAGGGTACGACAGACAAGCTACTCGACGGTGAACAGCCAAAGATCTCGTTCTATTATAGTAATGTGACGCTTGTCGCCGGCTCGTTGCTCTTCCGCGACCTGAAGACGACGGCCTTGTTGGGATCGGCAGCTGTGGGCTCAGCAAAACTCTCTGCGTTCGGAAAGACATCCAAAGAGATACGCACATTTCTTCAGCCCGTCATCATCGACCTGCACCAGATAGGCAACCCGTGGTCCAACTACAATATCTATCTTAGTACTGCCATGGTACCGGGTGTGCTGATGATCTTCGTCTTCCTGCTCACCCCCTACTCTATCGGTACCGAACTGAAGTTCCACCGTTCGAAGCAGTGGATGAAAATGGCGGGTAACAACATCCATATTGCGATAGCAGGAAAAGTTCTCCCGCAAACCGTCATCTTCACGCTGGTGATGTGGTGCTCTGAATTTTACATCTTCTACGGACTCCACTTCCCTCATCCGGGCGGCGCCGTTCCTATCCTCCTGATCGGGTTTCTCTCGGTCTTTGCGTGCCAGTGTTTCGGCATCTTCATCTTTGGACTCATGCCGTCACTCCGTATGTCGATGTCGGTATGCTCTCTGTGGTCAGTCGTGAGTTTCTCAGCCTGTGGCGCTACCTATCCGGTGTTCGCTATGGATTCGATGATTCAGTCAATAGCCCAGCTCTTCCCACTCCGTCACTTCTACATGATCTATCAGATATGTATTTTCAACGGTTATCCGTTGAGCTACGCATGGTTCGACTTTCTGTTTCTGACTATCTTTGCTTTACTTCCGATGTTCACTATCAAGAATATCAAAAAGGCAATGCTTGTTTACGTTTATATTCCATAATAAAAGATATAGTATCGCACATGAAGAAAGACGATCTGTTATACAGAATACGCGAGGGCATCTATGACACATGCTATATCATGGTGCAGGAGGTGAAGAACGAGTTCCGCGATGAGGGCTTGCTCATCTTTTGCGTGATCGTGCCGCTCTTCTATCCCCTGCTCTATTCATGGATTTACAACAACGAGGTGGTGCGCAACGTACCTGTGGCCGTGGTCGACTTCAGTCATTCTCACGCCTCACGTGAGTTCACGCGTCTGCTGGATGCCAGTGCTGATACGAAGGTGGCTTACTACTGCAATTCTTTGAACGAAGCCAAGGAACTGACGGGTAAGCAACAAGTTTATGGAACGGTCTATTTGCCCGACGACTTTGAGAAGCGCCTCGGCCGTGGCGAGCAAGCTACGGTAAGCGTCTACTGCGACATGAGCCTCATGCTCACGTATAAGGCTGTCTATTCTGCAGCCCAGGCTGTAGCCTCAAAGATGAATTCACAGATACAGATCAGCAAGAGCAACGACTTCACGAACCGCGACGATGAGGTGACGACGAAGCCGCTCGACTTCGATGAGGTACCAATCTTCAACACCACAGTGGGTTACGGTAACGCTATCATTCCCGGTGTGATTATCCTGATTCTCCAACAGACACTCATGCTCGGTATCGGACTCTCAGCAGGTACAGCTCGCGAAACGAACCGCTTCCAGAACCTCGTGCCTATTCAGAAACACTACAACGGCATCTTCCGTATCGTGTTAGGCAAGAGCTCTGCCTATTTCTGTCTTTACATGATCATGGCGGCCTACATCACACTCTGTGTGCCGCGCATGTTCCATTATATCTCACTTGTATCGGCCCAGACCATCATCGGACTGATGGTGCCCTATTTGCTTGCCGTCATCTTCTTCGGCATGACGCTGTCATGTCTTGTCCGCTACCGTGAGAACGTGATGCTGCTTGTCATCTTCACGTCTGTACCCCTGCTTTTTATGACAGGTATCAGTTGGCCCCAGTCAAACATACCGTGGTTCTGGCAAGCCTTCGCCTGGTTCTTCCCTTCAACTTTCGGCATCCGCGGTTTCCTCCGCATCTCCTCGATGGGAGCCTCGTTGCAGGATATCCAAGTGGAATATCAGGCATTGTGGATTCAGACGTTGATCTATTTCTTCACGGCTTGTCTGGTTTATCGCTATCAGATTATCCTTTCGCACAAGCGCGCCCGCGCAAGACTGAAACAGATAGCTGAAAGCCGGGCAAACGAGAAAGCGGCTGCCAAGGAAGGACAAGGTATCTGAACCGAGTCGTCCAACCTCAAGAGCACCTATTTCAACGGGGCTCTGAAGTCGCATCCCTCTTTCCACCGTGAACAACCATAAGCGGTCGTTCCTTTGATGATATGTCCCTGATGGCACTTGGGACATTCATCTCCCACCTTGATAGTCTTTGTTTTCGGCGCCGACTTTCTAGAAGACGCTTTCCCCAAGTCTTTCTTACAATCCTCGCCGTCCGCAATGATTTGCCCCGAGTTGTCGTGCAACACATCATTGACAATGCATGTCACCTGTCCTTTCAGTTCATTGATAAACGTGCCTGCATCATACTTGTTTTGCTCTATCTCACGCAGTTTCTTCTCCCAGATACCCGTGAGCTCCACACTCGTAAGAAGCTTCTCATGGATCGTGTCGATAAGCCGGATGCCTGTGGGCGTAGCTACAAGGCTCTTCCGCTCACGGCGGATATAATGCCGTTTAAAGAGCGTCTCAATGATTCCTGCACGCGACGACGGACGCCCAATGCCGTTCTCTTTCATCGCAGCAGAGAGTTCTTCATCATCCACAAGTTTGCCGGCTGTCTCCATAGCACGCAACAGCGAAGCCTCGGTATAATGCTTGGGAGGCACCGTCATCTTTTCTGTGAGTGTAGGCTTATGAGGACCCGACTCACCTTTGACAAACGTAGGCAGGAGCTTGTCGTCGGCAGCATTCTTACCGTCATCCTGACGCTGCTCTTCCTTAGTGTATACAGCACGCCAGCCCGGGTCGAGAATCTCCTTACCCGAGGTCTTGAACTCTATTTTATCCACTTTTCCCGTCACGGAGGTCGTAGAGAACTTACAATCGGGATAGAACACGGCAATGAAGCGCCGTGCTACCAGGTCATAGACTTTCTTTTCCACATCCGTCAGTCCATTGGGCACTTGCCCCGTGGGGATAATGGCATGGTGATCGGTGACCTTCGAGGTGTCGAAGACTCGTTTCGACTTCGGCAGTGTCTTATTGAGCCCCGCCAACGTCTTGATAACATCAAGATAAGGCTTACGTCCCGCTTCCATATATTGACTCACACCATTGAGAATCCTAGGACACTTAGGATAGATATCGTCAGAGAGATACTGTGTGTCGACACGCGGGTAGGTAGTGAGTTTCTTCTCATAGAGCCCTTGGATGAGATTGAGCGACATCTCCGCAGAGAAGCCGTACTTACGGTTCAGGTCTACCTGAAGCCCAGTGAGATCATAGAGCTGCCTCGCCGGTTCCTTCCCTTGCCTCTTCTGAACCGAGGTGATGACAAACGGCTTACCCTCAATAAGTGAGAAAGCCTTCTCACCCTCTTCCTTAGATGTGAACTTCCCCGATGTAGCGGTGAAAAGCGTGTCACGGTAAACAGTCGACAACACCCAGTAAGGCTCAGGCTTGAAGTTGTCTATTTCTTTCTGTCGTTTCACTATCAGGGCGAGTGTAGGAGTCTGCACTCGTCCGATAGACAGCACCTGATGATTCTGTCCGTACATCAACGTGTATAGGCGCGTACAGTTCATGCCGAGGAGCCAGTCGCCGATGGCACGGCTCAATCCCGCAAGATAGAGTCGGTTATATTGTTTCTCTTCCTTCAGATTCGCAAAGCCTTCCTTGATGGCCTCATCCGTCATGGAGGATATCCACAACCGCTTGACAGGACACTTAACTTTCGCCAGCTGCATCACCCATCGCTGGATGAGCTCACCCTCCTGGCCGGCATCACCACAGTTGATGA
>CALJCU010000314.1 GCA_938023885.1 uncultured Prevotella sp.
CGCCTGCTCGACGGCCTCGACACCATCCAGTGGAGCGACAGCATCAAAGACACGCAACGTAACTGGATTGGCCGTTCCGAGGGTACGGAAGTGGAGTTCTCCGTGAAAGACTCCGACGTGAAGTTCACCATCTTCACGACGCGTGCCGATACGATGTTCGGAGTCACATTTATGGTGCTGGCTCCCGAAAGTGAGTATGTACAGCAGGTGACCACAGCGGCACAGAAAGCCGGGGTGGACAAATATCTCAACTATGTGAAGAACCGTACAGAGCTTGACCGCATGAGCGACCATAAGGTCACGGGCGTGTTCAGCGGCTCCTATGCCGTCAATCCCTTCACAGGTGACAACATTCCTATCTGGATTTCCGAATACGTGCTTGCCGGCTACGGCACGGGCGCTATCATGGCAGTGCCTGCACACGACAGCCGCGACTACGCCTTTGCCAAGCATTTCAACCTGCCCATCATACCGCTCATTGAGGGTGCCGATGTGTCGGAGGAGAGCTTCGACGCCAAGGAAGGCATCGTGATGAACTCTCCGCGCGAGGGTTACAAGAGCATCGACGGTTTCTCGCTCAATGGCTGCACCGTGAAGGAGGCTATCGCCAAGACGAAGAAGTTTTTCACGGAGAAGGGTATCGGCCGCGTGAAGGTCAACTACCGTCTGCGCGACGCTATCTTCTCCCGCCAGCGCTACTGGGGTGAGCCGTTCCCCGTCTACTATGACAACGGCATCCCAAGGATGGTACCAGAGCAGTATCTCCCAGTAGAGCTGCCTGAGATCACAGAGTATAAACCCACCGACGACGGCGAGCCTCCATTGGGTAGAGCTAAGAAATGGGCATGGGACACTGTGAACAACCAGATTGTGGAGAACACGAGGATAGACAACAAGACCGTCTTCCCCCTTGACCTTTATACGATGCCGGGCTTTGCAGGAAGCTCCGCTTACTACCTCCGTTATATGGACCCTCACAATGACAAGGCCCTTGTCTCCAAGGCTGCCGATGAATACTGGCGCCATGTGGACCTCTATGTCGGCGGTACGGAGCATGCCACGGGCCACCTCATCTATTCACGGTTCTGGAACAAGTTCCTCCACGACTATGGTGTGAGCTGTGAGGAAGAGCCGTTCCAGAAACTCGTCAACCAAGGAATGATTCAGGGCAGAAGCAACTTCGTCTATCGTGCCAACGAACTGTCTACTGCTGATAAGCCTGTCTTCGTCAGCTTCGGCCAGCGTAAGAACTATCAGGACGTGACGCCTATCCATGTATGGATCAACCTTGTGAAGAACGATATTCTCGACACCGAGGCTTTCAAGAAATGGAGCCCCGAATACGCCAACGCGGAGTTCATCTTCGAGGATGGCAATAAGTCAGCCGACGGTGCTGAAGGCAAATATGTATGTGGCTGGGCGATAGAGAAAATGTCGAAGTCGATGTACAATGTCGTCAATCCCGATGATATCGTGCGCGACTATGGAGCCGACACGCTGCGCCTGTACGAGATGTTCCTCGGTCCTGTGGAGGCTTCGAAGCCTTGGGACACCAACGGCATCGACGGCTGCTTCCGCTTTCTGAAGAAGCTATGGGCTCTGTTCTGGGACAACCGTACCGATAAGTTCCTTGTCGATGATGCAGAGCCAAGTAAGGACAGTCTGAAGAGCGTACACAAGCTCATCAAGAAGGTGACGCAGGACACCGAGATGTTCTCTTACAACACGTCTATCTCTGCGTTCATGATTTGTGTCAACGAACTGGGTCAGCAGAAGTGCCACAACCGCACGCTGCTCTCCGACCTCGTCGTGCTTATCGCTCCTTTCGCTCCTCATATCGCTGAGGAGCTGTGGCATCAGCTCGGTAACACCACAACAGTATGCGACGCCAAATGGCCTGCATGGGATGAGAGATATCTTGTGGAGAACGAGATGCAGATGACGGTGAGTTTCAATGGCAAGGCCCGTTTCCAGAAGATGTTCGCCGCCGATGCCGACAAGGACACCATTGAGAAAGAGACACTCGCCGACGACCGCTGCGCCAAGTACATGAAAGGCAAGAAGGCGATCAAGGTCATCATAGTGCCGGGGCGTATCATCAATATCGTAGTGAAATAAACATTTTATTATATGACCATCAACCAGCGAGTAATATTCAACGAGGCCAAGGACTATGCAGGCATCACTTTTGGTGTATGCCTCTATGCCTTTGCCTTTACCCTTTTTCTTCTTCCTTATGAGATCGTGACAGGAGGAGTGACCGGTCTGTCAGCTGTTATCTATTACGCCACTGGTTTCCCCATCCAAAACACGTAC
Organism: uncultured Prevotella sp.; assembly: GCA_938023885.1. Classification (GTDB taxonomy): domain Bacteria; phylum Bacteroidota; class Bacteroidia; order Bacteroidales; family Bacteroidaceae; genus Prevotella. The sequence goes on from CALJCU010000314.1 coordinate 2,317, forward strand.
CTCCTCATTAATATCGCCTTGTTAATAGTGGGACTGAAAGTGTTAGGAGTAAAGTTCCTGATGAAGACCATCTACGCTATCATCCTGCTGTATTTCATGTTATGGTTTTCCCAACGGCTCATGCCTGTGGACGCGGCGGGACACTACGTCAAAATTCTTGGAGCCAACCAAGACTTCATGTCGCTGCTCATCGGCTGTACGCTCACAGGATCGTCGCTCGCCATCGTGTTTCTCAACAACGGCTCGACAGGCGGCACGGATATCATCGCAGCCTCGGTTAATAAGTACTACAGCTTCTCGCTCGGACAGGTGCTGCTGGCTATCGACCTCTGCATCATCGGCAGCTGTATGTTCTTTCCGCAGTTCGGTGACATCATAGGCCGTCTGCACAAGGTGATGTTCGGTCTGTGCACCATGGTGGTGGAGAACTTCATGCTTGACCACGTGATGAACATCCGACAGGAGTCGGTGCAGTTCATGATCTTCTCAAAGAAAAGCAAGGAAATAGCCGATGCCATCGGCACACATCTTGAGCGTGGCGTGACGATCCTCGACGGTCACGGCTGGTACACGGGCCAGGAAATCAAGGTGCTCTGCATCCTTGCGCGCAAGCGTGAGAGTACGCCTATCTTCCGTCTCATCAAGATGATAGACCCCAATGCTTTCGTGTCGCAGAGTTCGTGTATCGGGGTCTATGGTGAGGGCTTCGACCACGTGAAGGTGAAGGTACCGAAAAATAAACAACAAATCTTAGAAGAGGATAAGAAAAATGAAGATAGTATTCGCAACCAACAACGCACACAAGTTACAGGAAATCCGTGAGATTCTCGGCCCGCCGTTTAAGATCATTTCTCTCAACGACATCGGCTGCCATGAGGACATCCCCGAGACAGGGAACAGTCTTGAGGCCAACGCCCATCAGAAAGCAGAGTTTATCTTTGACCATTACCATGTCGACTGCTTCGCTGACGACACAGGGCTTGAGGTCGATGCGCTCGATGGTGAGCCCGGTGTCCACTCTGCCCGTTACGCGGAGGACACGGACCACGACAGTGAGGCTAACATGCGGAAACTGCTTCAAAAATTAGGCGACAATCCTAACCGTCACGCCCGCTTCCGCACTGTTATCTCGCTCATTCAGATGGAAGGCGGCAACCCCCTCTGCTCCCGTGAATATCGCTTCGAAGGTGTCGTGGAAGGCCAAATTGCTTATGAGAAGCACGGTACGGAAGGCTTCGGTTATGACCCCATCTTCATTCCCGAAGGCTACGGCAAGAGCTTCGCAGAACTCGGTGAAGAGGTCAAGAATACCATCAGTCATAGAGCAAGAGCCGTCAAGAAACTCGCCGACTGGCTTCTACATGAATGACTGTCCAAGAAGAATATTTTCCGTGTAGATGCGTTATTCTTAGTGAAACTTTATTTATAGCCAATGACAGGAAGAAAAATCATCTTGTGCACTTTGTTGTGGATGACTTGTCTCTGCGGAGCCACAGCTCAGTGGAAGGCCTATCTGAGCTATTATGAGCCTGAGGAGATAGAGCAAGCCAACGACGGCATGCTCTACGTATTGGCATCCGGTGGGCTCTTCAGTTACAATACGCGAGACAATGACGTACAGACTTACGACAAGACGACCGTGCTCTCCGACTGTGGCATCTCTCATATTGCCTGGTGCAAATCAGCGAAGAAACTCGTCATCGTCTATAGCAATTACAACATAGACTTACTGTCTCCAAACGGTAATGTCGTGAATATGCCGGCCTATATGAACACCTCGATGACTGTGGATAAATCTGTTTACAGTGTGGACGTTTCCGGCAGTTACGCTTATCTCTCTACAGGTTTCGGTATTGTAAAGCTCAATGTCGCCGACGCATCCTTTTCCGATACCTATCAGCTTGGGTTCCGTGTGGACTATAGCTATACCGACAACAACTACATCTATGCGGCAAGCTCCACGAAAGGACTTTACCGTGCAGCTCTCTCTTCCAACCTTCTCAATCCCAACCAATGGACACGCATTGGCGATTATACAGCACGGACAAAGACCATAGAAGCCGGACTGCTTGCCACCGTCAACAAGATGAAACCCGACGGGCCGAAATACAATTACTTCAGCTTCCTGAAAATACATAACAGCAAACTTTATTCTTGCAATGGTGCTTTCAATTATCAGCCGGGCTGCATACAAGTGCTTGACGATGATAAATGGACTATTTATCAAGACGACATTGCCCCTGCAACAGGTATAAATTATCAAGACATATCAAGTCTTGACATCGACCCCCGTGATGACGGCCACGTCATGGCAGGCGCAAGAAGCGGCATCTATGAGTTTGAGAATGGAAACTTCGTCAAACTATGGAATCACCAGAATTCCCCCATAGAGAGGTTCGATAAGAAAAGCCAGGATTATGAGCTCATCCTTAGCGTCATGTACGACAAAGACGGTAATTTATGGGCGTTGAACAGTCAGGCTCCCACACAATCTATCCTTGAATATACAAAAGACGGACAATGGGTGTCACATCCACATAATGAATTGATGAAACTTAAATATCTTTTCAATGATCCTCAAAGCTTAGGAGCCATGAAGGGATTAATGACTGACAGCCGCGGATTGACATGGTTTGTCAACAACCACTGGACTGTTCCGTCTTTTTATGCTTATCAGACATCTACGGATGCACTCAATGATTTCGTGGCACCTTATGTGAACGAGGATGGCACAGAAATAAGCAACATCTATTATGTACGCTGCATCGCCGAAGACAAGGAAAATAATATTTGGATAGGTACCGACAAGGGTCCATTAATGCTCACACCCGACCAGATCACTGCCACAAGCCCCGTATATACTCAGGTCAAAGTGCCACGCAACGACGGTACCAACTATGCTGACTATCTGCTTTCAGGAGTAGATATCAACTGTATGGCAATAGACAAAAACAACAGGAAATGGTTTGGAACCAACGGAAACGGCCTGTATGTTATCGATTCCGACAACATCACGACACTGGCTCATTTTACTAAGTCGGACAGTCAGCTTTTGTCTGACAACATCCTTTCCCTTGCCTGTGATGAGGCCACGGGAAAGACCTATATAGGAACCGACTTGGGGCTATGCGCCTATACTGCTAATTTTGCCGACAACAGTAATGGAATGACAAAAGACAATGTATGGGCTTACCCTAACCCTGTGCGTCCAGGATACGAGGGAGCCGTCACTATTACAGGACTGGAGAACGGAGCAACCGTCAAGATTGTAACAAGCAGCGGCTCTCTTGTCAATGAAGGTACCGCTGCCAATGGACAATACAAATGGTATGGGCTGGACCGTAACGGGAAAAGAGTGGCAAGCGGTGTCTACATGGTTGAGATTGCCACCAATGAAGGGGAGAAAGGACCCGTTTGCA
>CALJCU010000315.1 GCA_938023885.1 uncultured Prevotella sp.
GTCCCTTGCCAGGCATCTTGAGCGACTCGCAGATGTAGCTGCTGTAGGTGATACACAGGGACAGGCCGATGATACGGGCGAGCTTCATCACGTCCATGCCGCGACGGCCGAGCATCATCATCCAGCACTCGTAGGAGCCCATGCAGAGGGCAAGCAACAGTCCGAGCATCTTAGCAAAGCTGATGGCACTGCCGAGGACGGCGGACTTGGGGAAGGTCTCCATGGCCGTCAACAGGCGCATCAGACTGTCGTCGATGGCAGGGAGACCCATCGTCAGCAGCTGGTTGATGAACATTGAACTTGATAATAGTATGTCTGTCATGATGTTCTGTGGTTTTCAAGGTTAATAATATTGCTGTGCCATGCCTACAAGGTGGGCGACGCGAGAGACGAGTTCTTCCATCTGCTTTTTGTACTCCACATAGGCTTCCTGCCGCTTGGAGTTTTCAAGCTCGTTGCCAATGCCCTGTTTGTGGGTGTAGGCGATGGACTGGCAGATCATGTCGTTCTGGCGCTGGAACTCGTTAACCTGAGGGTACAATTTTCCTTTGCTTTTGGTAAGGCAGTAAGAAAGGCCCTCGGTGATGGCTCCCTGCATACGGTTGAAGTCGTCCTTGAAGGAGGAGTAGACAAGGTCGACGTTGCGGTTGGCGGCACGGAGGACTTCCTCGTCGTGCATCTCCTTGACCTTGACACGCTCTTCCTCGGCTTTCTTGACTTTCTCCTTCTGCAGCTCCTCCTGGGCGATGCGGCGCGGCATGATGGTCTTGACGTTGGACTTGTTTTCCTTGAAGCGGACACGGTAGCCGGACTTGAGACCTGACCACTTCCAGTAGGTCTCGGCACCGGAGTAGTTCTTGTGGAGGAAGTAGTAGTACCAGCCGGGCTCGAAGTCCCAAGGACCGGTCTCCATGCTTCGCCACTGCTTCTCCTTCTGTGAGTCGTGCACTTTCTTTTGCGCATAAGCGCTCCCGCTTCCCACAAAGAGGAAAGCGAGAGCTGTACACATTATGAAGATTATGGAAGAATGAATGTTTTTCATGGTATTGTCGCTTTGATGGTTGATTCTTTGACTGTGAGATTTAGATTTGACTTTTATATGTGACACCAAATAGTAGCGGCTACGCCCCGTACCACTTGTCTATGACTTTCTTTGCGATCTCATCCTTGACTTCGCTGTTGAGGATATCCCAGATGTAGTCGTAGTGGAAACCGCCCATGGCAACGATGCTGCACCAAAGGTTGGCGGAGTCGATGATGCCGAGCATATTGGAGATATAGCTGTGGAGGGTGTTGACAAGCTCCAGTTTCTCGTCCATGCTGGCACGCATGAGGTTCAGTCCGCTGGCGGTAAGGGTGGCGTAGAGGGCCTTGATGTTCTTTATCTCTCGCGCGCAGGCGTAGTTGGCCTCGGTATAGTACCACATCACTGCCGGTTTCTTGAAGGCGTACTTGGCGGTGTTCTTCGTGAACGTGGCATACTGGTCGATGAGACGGTAGAGGTCGGTGCCCGTAGAGGCAAGTGCCCGCGCCGAGGATGACGTAGCTGTAGGCGTTGTTGAGCTTGGAGTTCAAGGTCATGCGCACGTCGTTGAACTTTGTTGCGCCCGTGGTGACGAGGCTCTGCTCGCCATAGCTTACTGCCACTTTCTCCAGTGCCTTCTCCTCTTCCTTCTTGATGAGCTTGTGCAGCGAGATCAGGGCTTCGATGGTGGGCTGGTCATTGGGGTAGTCGAAGGCATGGGCTTTCGAGGGATAGAGGATGGCAACGGCCAGGATGCAGATGATAAGGGTATGGTACTTCATTTTCAATCGGTGTTTATTCGGTTCTTTAGGGTACTTACATCTCTTTCCATGGAAGCGAGCTTGTGGGGAGGGCTTATATGCCAATTCCGTTCCAGTCTCTGATGATCCCGTCCACCATGCTGCTCGCCTGATAGACAGCGGCCCAGCTCTCGGGGTCGATGGCAAAGAACACTTCGTCCCAGCTGCCGAACTGACACATCATCACCATCACGTCCATCCGGTACTTCATCTCCAGCAGATGGGAGTAGATCTTGTTGGCCAGCGTCAGACGGGTGTAGCGGTCCATGAAGTTGTAGCCGTCGCCCTGTCCCATGTTATAGCGTCCGCCGCCGCTGGGTATCTTCTGGCGGATGATGGGATTGTCGGGCAGACGTATCTTGCCGTTGTTCACCACGTCGATGAAGTCATGGATAAGGCCTTCGGTCTCGATGACGACATCGGAGAGCTCGTTCAGGCAGAGGATATAGTTCTTCACGGGATGCGTGAAGATGTACTTGGTCACCGTGGGCACGGAGGTGAGGATGTCGGCACTGAGCTGGAAGATCTCCTTATAGTAGGCGGTCTCCTCACCGAAGCCGCGGACGTTGGTCATCGTCAGGTGGTAGAGTTCCTTGATGCCTTCCATGGTGGCGGTGTACTGCAAGATCTTCTTCTGCTTGTCGGAGATGGTGTCCAGACGCTCGTTGTGCTTGTCCTCGATGGCTTTCTGTGCGGCGGCGTTGGCGGAGACCTGCGCGATGGTCTTGGTATCTACAACGACGCGCCATCCGGCAAAGGATGGACATGTGCTTATGAACAGCACGGCGGCTGTGAGGACATAGCGCCTTGGCAGTTTTGGGTTCAGTCTGATTTGTCCCATAGTGGCATGATTTTCTGTTGTTTGTTTACTTTGACCGCGAAGTCAAGGTACTTCTTGATTCCGAGTTTCTTGCGGTCTTCCTCGATTTTCGTGATGGCGGTCTGTATGTCGCCGTAGTGGCGCTCATAGACTTTCAGGGCTTCCTTCTCGGCGCGCTCGGTGGTGTAGGCCCAGTAGCACTCGGGCGGTTCTTCCACGCCATAGACATCGGAGTACTGGCCGCGGCAGATCCACACTTAAAGTAGCTGCGGCCGTCGTGGTTGTTGAGGGCGTTGACGGTGAAGATCTGCTGCTTCTGTACCTGCGTCAGTCCGAGGATGGCACTGATGGCATCGTAACGGTCCTTGAACTTGCTCTGGTCAAGAAGGATTTTTACGTCAGAGTTGTTGATGATGGCTTCCTTGACAATCGGTGAGTCTATCACGTCGTTCAACTCTTGGGTCACCACGCCGGCAATGCCGTGGAACTTTCTCACGGTCTTGTAGAGGTACTTGATGTACTCTGCCATGGTAGGTGAGGAGATGGCTTTCCACGCTTCCTCGATGATGAGGGCCTTGCGGCCTTTCTTGATGCGCATCTTCTGCAAGAACACGTCCATGATGATGAGCACGACGATGGGGAACAGCACGGGGTCATCCTTGATCTTGTCGATCTCAAAGACGATGAACTTCTCGTCAAAGAGGCTGGCATCGACGTCGTTGTTCAGCGTGTGTTCGAGCTCACCGCCCTTATAGAACTGCTCTAAGATGGCGGCGAAGTTGTCGATGTCGAAGGTGATGCTCTTCTCGCTCATGATCTGGGGGATTCGCTCGATGGCAAACTCGTAGTAGCTGTTGAAGCTGAGGTTGTCGACGTGCATTTTTCTTCTTTGTTTCTCCATGCGGTCAATGCGCTGCTCGATGGTGATGAGGTAGTTGCCCTCGATGAGCTGGGGCATCAGGCGCATGAGCTGGCGGTTGGCGGCAACCTTCTCGCCGTCGGTGGCGGCCTTGTCGTTGATGAGGTCGTGGAGCTTGTTCACTTTCCGCTGGATTCGTGCGTAAGCTTCCTTCTCCTGAGCAGGATGTAGAGAACCGTCACCGGCCAGACGAACGTCAGCAGCAGGATCGAGAGGATCATATTCACTATCCGGTCCGCCAAAGACAGATGGATCTTCGGATGTTCCGGAGTACTCGGAGGTGGGGATGTCTGTTTCATACGCGGTATGTCTGTATTTTTCTTCCAGTTCCTTACTGTGCTTCTCGTACGTGCCGTTCTTCTTGTCCTCTAAGAGCAGACGCTTGCGGAGCTGGTCGCGCTCTTCGTTGGTGAACGCCCTGAAGGGAGTGAAGT
>CALJCU010000316.1 GCA_938023885.1 uncultured Prevotella sp.
AAAAAAGATACGATGAGATTCACACTTTCCAGCACGGCGCTCAACAGCCGTTTGCAGACCCTTGCGAAGGTCATCAACAGTAAGAACTCTCTTGCCATTCTTGAGAGTTTCCTCTTCCAGGTGTATGACGGTAAGATTACGATCACAGCCTCCGACAGCGAGAACCGTATGACAACAGAGCTCCCGCTTGATGAGAGTGACACCGATGGCGAGTTCGCCATCCCCAACCGCACCATTCTGGATGCTGTCAAGGAGCTTCCCGAGCAGCCGCTGACCTTCGAGGTCAACCCCGAGACTTTCGAGGTGGCTATCGAATATCAGAATGGCCGTTACAACTTCACGGCGCAGAACGCTGAGGAATACCCACAGAAGGCGCCTGTCGCTGAGGATGTCAAGACCATCACACTCAGCGCCAAGGTGCTCTGCGACAATATCGCCCGCACCATTTTCGCTACCGACAACAACGAGATACGTCCCGTGATGAACGGTATCTATTTCGACCTTCTCCCCGACTGTCTCGCTTTCGTAGCTTCCGATGGCCATAAGCTCGTGCGTTGCCGCTATACAGGCATCAAGAGTGAGGAGCACGCTTCGTTCATCCTCCCCAAGAAGCCGGCCGTGCTCCTGCGTACCGTGCTCGACAAGAGCGAGGACGACGTGACGATCAAGTTCAGTAACAACTCAGCCGAGTTCTACTTCACCCATGGCACGCTCTCCAGCACCCTCATTGAGGGTGTGTTTCCCAACTACAATGCTGCTATTCCTACTGACAACACGAACGAGCTTATCATCGACCGCAAGGCGCTTCTCGGTGCCATCAAGCGTGTATTGCCATTCGCAAGCATGAGTTCACAGCTCATCCGTTTCCGCCTCGACAACGGCAGCCTGGAGCTGACATCTGAAGATCTCGACTTTGCTACAAGCGCTAAAGAGGACATCGTCTGTCAGTACAGCGGGACACCCTTGCAGATCGGGTTCCGTGGCGACTTCTTCTCTGAAATTCTCAACAGCATCACGACCGACGACATCAAGATGCTGCTGGGTGACCCGAGCCGTGCAGGCATCATCCTGCCCACAGAGCAGCCAGAGAACGAGGATATTCTGATGTTGATCATGCCGTTGCTTTTGGGTGAGTAAAGGGTAATAATTATCATGCGACTGAATTTAACTAAACCCCTCATAGTCTTCGATTTGGAGGCTACGGGGCTCGATTTGGTCAACGACCGGATCATACAGATTTCTTACGTCAAGGTGCGCCCCAACGACAAGGATGGCGAGGAAGAGCGCAAGAGCATTTTCGTCAATCCGGGCAGGCCCATCCCTGCTTTTGTGCAGCAGCTCACAGGTATCACCGATGAGAGGGTGAAAGACGCACCGACTTTCAAACAATTGGCCAAACAACTCGCCGACTCGTTCACGGGCTGTGACTTCGCGGGCTTCAACAGTGACCGTTTCGATATCCCTATGCTTGCTGAGGAGTTTCTGCGTGCGGGAGTCGACTTCGACTTTTCCAAGTGTCGACTCATCGACGCCCAGAATATCTATCACAAGCGCGAGCCGCGTAATCTTGCTGCTGCTTATAAGTTCTATTCAGGGCACAAGATGGAGGACGACTTCCGTGCGCACCGCGCCGATCAAGATGCTGAGGCTACCTATCGCGTGCTGATGGGTGAGCTCGACAAGTATAATCCTGAGACGGTAGAGGAACCTTCCCAGGCGCTTCCCAACGACATGAACGTGCT
>CALJCU010000317.1 GCA_938023885.1 uncultured Prevotella sp.
ACCGGGTAAAAGTATCGTTGATGTCATCATCCAGAATAACCTCGACGACCATAGGATGATCCTCATAATCAGACTTAGGACGGGCAAATGAGCAGAGTTGATCATACAGAACAATCGAATTATCGTAAGGATTCTCCGGGATAGTCGCCCAACGGCTATATCCAAAAGCACGTGCTTGATAGAATGCCTTCGGAGAAATACTCTCACTGGAGAGAATGTTGTTGAAATTCAACGATGACGTCGGTATGTAATATGTCTTCATACTAAATGTCCTCCACAATATCAGTTTCTGTAGTTGAATAAAGTGAACTGGGCACTTTACTCAGTGGTGCTGGAAGTACCCCCGAATACATGATATAAAGATAGCGATATGTGCGGGTCATTGCAACATAGAGGGCCTTTTGCTCTGATATTCGCCAGTTAGCATCATCGGAAAGCGAACTGATAGCTGGGAGAAAGACTGCCTCAAATTGAAGGCCCTTAGCGCTATGGTAAGTCATTACTTTAGGGTTCGTCGTGCTAAAATTTAGGCTATTCACGCTGCTGCGCCAATCTTCTTTGTCCTCATATTTCGCCTCATGATTGATGCCATACGAATTCAGCATAGCACTGACACCGTGCACATCTTCATTATGAGGAAGTAGAATCCCAACATCGGTTAAGCCACCACGCTGAATGATTGATGCAATCGCTTTAATTTGAGCATTCAGGTCGTTGTATCGGATAAACTTTGGAATAGCGGTCTCCTTGCTCTTATACGTGCGCTCGTCATATGCTTCCAGGTCTATACCGACATACTGAGCAATGCGTGCAGCTGGAACCGGTAAGCGGTAATTCCTGTAAAGAGAGAAATTCTTCGGTTCCTTGTCATACGAAAACAACCTATTGATGCCATTAACGGGCATTGTGTCCTTCAATCCTTCGTAAATTGACTGAGCCGTGTCCCCAAAGAAGAAGAAGTTCTTTTTTGTTGACTGAATAAACTCTTCAATTTCGTCCCTACTGAAATCTTGAATCTCATCTACTATGACATAATCCGCGGACGGGCAGTTAAGTCGATTCCTCCAGTGCCAATGATAATAGAAATCTCTATGCAAGCCTAATGTTTCGCGGCCGGCATTCATATAGTTGCACAACGCCTTTGTAAAAACGATAATCTGATAGTTATCTCCCTTTTCCTTTTGGATACGTTGCGCCTTGATGAGAGCAAGAACAGATT
>CALJCU010000318.1 GCA_938023885.1 uncultured Prevotella sp.
CTTAGCTGTCAATGACGAGATAGACAAGCTGCGTCTTGCAGCCGTCAGCGACCTGCTCTCCGGCCGTAAGGATGTCGTCATTGTTTCTTCCGTCTCCTGTATCTATGGCATGGGAGCACCCGTAGCCATGGAAGAAAATGTCATCAACATCAAACAAGGACAGAAACTGGACCGCAACGAATTCCTGCGCCGGCTTGTCAATGCACTCTATGTCAGAAACGACATCGACCTACAGCGCAGTTGTTTCTCGGTGAAAGGCGACACCGTTACCATTGCTATGGCTTATTCCGACTATCTTCTTCGTGTCACATGGTGGGACGATGAGATAGACAGTATCGAGGAGGTGGATGCCATCTCCATGCACTCCATGCAGCATTTTACGGAATACTCCATTTATCCGGCGAATCTGTTTGTAACGTCCAAGGAACAGACTGAAAACGCGATGCAAATGATACAGGATGACCTTGTCAAACAAGTGGAATACTTCTACAGTATCGGCGATGACATCAAGGCGCAGCGTATCAAGGAGCGTGTCGAATACGACATGGAGATGATCAAGGAACTTGGCCACTGCTCGGGCATTGAGAACTATTCCCGTTATTTCGACGGACGTCGGCCTGGGGAACGCCCTTACTGCCTGCTCGACTTCTTCCCGAAGGATTATCTCATGGTCATTGATGAGAGCCATGTCACAGTGCCACAAATCAATGCCATGTACGGCGGTGACCGTGCGAGGAAACAGAACCTCGTGGAGTATGGCTTCCGCCTGCCCGCAGCCTTCGACAACCGTCCGTTACGCTTTGACGAGTTTCACGACATGATCCATCAGATCATCTATGTCTCAGCCACCCCAGCCAATTATGAACTTCAGGAGGCGGATGGTGTCGTTGTGGAACAGCTCATCCGTCCGACAGGACTACTTGACCCGGAAATAGAAGTACGACCCTCGGAGAATCAGATTGATGACCTCCTCGATGAGATTCTAACCCGCAGCAACCGTCATGAGCGCGTGCTCGTCACGACACTGACGAAGCGTATGGCAGAAGAACTGACGGAATACCTGCTCAACCACAATGTGAAAGCCAACTACATCCACAGCGATGTAGCCACGCTTGACCGCGTAAAGATTATGAACGACCTGAGGGCCGGCGTCTACGATGTGCTTGTAGGAGTCAACCTTCTGCGCGAAGGTCTCGACCTCCCGGAGGTATCGCTCGTCGCCATTCTCGACGCTGACAAGGAAGGGTTCCTGCGTAGTCATCGGAGTCTGACACAAACAGCCGGTCGTGCTGCTCGAAATGTCAACGGGAAAGTCATCATGTATGCCGATACCATCACGGAGAGCATGCAAAAAACCATTGACGAGACGGCAAGACGACGGGGTATCCAGATGAAATATAACCAGGACCATCACATCACACCGAAGCAGATCATCAAGGATATCAAGGGTACCCTACCCGACTCCGACGGCTCCCTGTATCACAAGCCGAAAGAGACAGGCAGACAAGTTTATCTTGAACCGGAAAGCGGTGCCTTCGCTGCCGATCCTATCATCAAGGAAATGACACGTCCGGAATTGGAGAAAAGTATTGAGAACACGAAACGGCTTATGGAGGAGGCAGCGAAGAAGCTTGACTTCATCCAGGCAGCGCAATATCGTGATGAGATGCTGCGGTTGCAGAAGCAACTTGAACTTAAGTAAAGTTAAATTCTACAATTACCTCCTTAAAGACACAGTTAATTTGTAATTTTGCTATTAATAATGAACAATAATATGAAGAAACTGATAGTTGCCCTCCTAGCCCTCTGCCCCACTCTCGGTATGGCACAGAAGAACGTATGGGAGATTCCCGACCGGCCACAACAGCAGACCATCAAAAAAGAAACGAAGAAAGTCACACCGACAGTAGACAAGAAATATCTTGCCGGTGCCGTTCCCGAAGTCAACGGTGAAGTGGTCTTCACACTCGACAAGGACGTTCCGGGAATGTCTGCCGACAGCATCTACAATAAAGTGTATGCTGTTGTCAGTCAGATTGTTGAAGAAGGGAAGAGTTCCGATCTACAACCTGCCGGCCGCATCGCAGCCGTGAACAGGGGAGAACATAGTATCGCCGCGCGCCTTAAGGAATGGCTTGTCTTCTCATCCAATTTTATTTCACTCGATCGCACTGTATTCAATTATACACTTGTCGCCCATGCCACTAACGGTCATATTCACGTCACGCTCGACCGTATCAGTTATGCTTATGAGATGGGGCGCAAAGACACTGAAGGCATGAAAGTAAAGGCTGAAGAGTGGATCACTGACAAATACGCACTCAACAAGAAAGGTAATAAGCTCTCACGCATCAGCGGGAAATTCAGATGCAAGACCATCGATCGCAAGGATAATATCTTTCAGCGCATCGACGCTGCTTTAGGAATAAGATAACAGTCATGCTGACAAATA
>CALJCU010000319.1 GCA_938023885.1 uncultured Prevotella sp.
GAGTTCTGAAAGAAGGCTTCTGAGCCGCCTTTCTTATCGCCGCCACCTTTGTTCAGAGAGGCAAGCAACGTGGCCGCCGTCTCGGAGGCTGCCGCCAAGTCGGGAATGTACTTCCGCTGGATGGGGTTCACACGATTGGAGTATTCCACGTCGGTGAAGTTGACGATGCGGAAACCGCAGTTCGGGGGCAGCTTGCCCTGCTTGCGATTCTTGCAGTACTGATAGAAGAGGTTCCTTGCCAAAGCCGGGAACTTATAGTCATAGACCATCATGGCAAAGCCCTTGGCTGAGTGTTGCCGAATGAACGGGTCGATGATACCGAAGGACTTACCGGAGCCGGGCGTTCCCAGGACGATGGTAGCACGGAAGGGGTTGATGATGTTGATCCAGCCGTGGTTGAGACGCTTCTTATAGTAGTAGACCATAGGGATATTGACACTGTACTCGTTCTCTTCCTTGTTCCGGCTCTGCTCGAAGCTCTCGTTTTCGAAATTCCATTTATCGTCGCCGATCTTCATGCCCAAATATTTGGCGATGGCATCGAAGCCCTGGTGGATGAGCATCGTGCCGGTGACGGAGCAGAGAACATAGAGGCAACGGTTGAGGGGATAACCGGCGAATGAGCCGTTGAGTGGCATATCATAGAAGATGAAGCACATGACGATCATGGATACTCCGCAGAGGACGGGATAGAGCACCATCGTCTTGAGGTTCCACTTCAGGCTCTTGCGTGCTCTCGTCCCGATGCAGGTAACGGTGATACAGATGAATTCCATCACCTTGCAGACAGCCACGGAGTCGAAGACCTTGAAGCGGTGAAAGAGCTCAAGGACAAAGGCGACCATGCGGTTGTCGGAGGTGATGGGCAGGTTCATCACAATCTCTATGATCAGTATCAGATAGATGCATGAGCGGAACATGCTGTACATCTGTTGTTGTTCACGGGTTTCTTCCATATCAAGTGGATTATCAAGAATTTAAGAATAGTGCTCACGTTTTTTCTCACAGATTTCACAGATAACACGGATTTCTCTCGCAAAGGCGCTAAGGGCGCAAAGATTCCTTCGGGATGCGGACCTTAGCGATCTTTGCGGCTTTGCGAGAGAAGAGATAAGAATACTCTTTTAATGCAGGTCCATCAGCAGATCCGGTGAGAAGGAGTCGGCATTAAGGATATCACGGTAGTTGATGTCGAGGTAGCTGACACGACCGCTGATCTGGTCCTCGGTGATTTCAAGTTGGAGCTTCTTCTCTTCAGGGAACGTGAGCTTCTTCAGCACGATGACATTGCGGTAGGACTTCGTGAAGTGGTCGGCATGGTTGACCATGTAGACAGGTGTCAGTTCTATGGTCTGCGAGTTCGTCGCCTTCAGCTCTTTCTTGTCCATCAGTTTCAGACGGATCTCGGCAATGTCGTACTTGATATTACTCTTGTTCTCCAACGAGAAGTCAATGAAGAAGTAGTCGCCGACGGTGTAGATGTTGTTCACCTGCGCTCGTATGCCATACTGTTTGCCGTGCACACGGAAGCACTTGCGACGGCTCATGAAGATAGACCAGCACAGACGCGACATATCACCCTGCGTCATGCTCACCTCCGGATTGGTGTAGTCGCGGATGTCCTCCTGTCCGACGGTATAGACGGAGTGGGCACGCTTCGGAGCTTTCGTGTAGTAGACGGTGAACTGTGCGATATGACGCTCTCCGATGACCGTTACCGTTCCAGCCAGTTCGTTATCCATCAGCGTGGCCTTGGGCTTCAGGCGGACGATGTTGTCGGCGCACTGGTTGCCGACGAGCTTGTCTGTGGAGATGTCCACGAGTTTGATGTTCTCCGGCATGATGAGGTGTGTAGTCACCTGGTCATTGACGTAGATGACCGTCTTCTGAAGGTTGCGCTCGAAGATGCGTGCGTCATCCTCCGTGAGGCGGTGGATGTAACGGACCTTGACCGTATCGGGCTGTGCCGCATGGATGGCCATTGAAAGCATAAGGGCGAGTGAAAGGAATAATGTCTTCATGTTCATATTGGATTGAGTGTTATTGAGTTAGTGAGTTATTGAGTTTTAAGTTATAAAGTTTTGAGTTATTTAGTTCTTGAAGCTTTTTACTCCCCTCTCTATGGGAGAGGGGTCGGGGGTGAGGCTTTTTAGTCCTGTTGCGTATTGATAAGGTAGACAATAGTGTTGTACTTGATTTTGGCTTTGTTCTTACGGATGTTTTTCGACACGGCGGAACTGGCGGACTGATACATGTTTTGCAAGGCCTGCAGGGCGATGATCTCCGGGGATAAGCTGCCGGTGCCGTTCACGTCGAACTGGACACTCTGGGCAGCGACGTTGGAGCCAGCGTCCTTCACCATCTCACGGAAGGTGGATTCAGGAACGTAGAAGCCTTCCATGCCGTCGTTGTCGAAGACGCTGAGGTCGACCTTGATGAACTTGTTGCCGAC
>CALJCU010000320.1 GCA_938023885.1 uncultured Prevotella sp.
TAAGATATATATTCTTATACATTTACTTCTTATACATTTGCATTACCTGTTCTCCGCTTTACTTGATTTCACTTTACCCGTCTGTTTCCTGGCAGACTCAGTTCTTGAAGGCTTTGTTACAGGCTTCGCCTTCACTTTCACTTTCACTGTTTTCTTCTTTTCAGTCTCTACCTTATCATCCTCATCTGTATCTGTCTTTGCCCTGGCATTTTTAGAGGTAGTGTCAACTTTATTTGCCGATTGTTTTTCTTCTGGATCAGGAACAACGATGAGGCTATATTCTCCTGTC
Source organism: uncultured Prevotella sp. (assembly GCA_938023885.1). Lineage (GTDB taxonomy): Bacteria > Bacteroidota > Bacteroidia > Bacteroidales > Bacteroidaceae > Prevotella. The sequence goes on from CALJCU010000320.1 coordinate 290, forward strand.
TTTTTCAGCCGCAGGAGCTCTTCGTAAATCTGAATACAACTCCATGCATCAATGGCAGCATATTGTTTTTGCTTGTCCGACAGTGCCGTGGCTTCCCAATTGGTAAGCCGCTGACGCTTGGAAATCTTTTGATGGAAAATGTTGGCATAAATCTTTTGCAGGCTCAGGTCTTTGATACCTATCTCGCCTATGATATCCTGTAAATCGATGAAAAGTCCCGGTGTGAATGTTTCTCTTGCTTCGAGCCCCCTGATGTCATCATGCCAAGAGAGGCCTATCTTTCTTACACTTTTGTCTTCCAGCAGTCGTTTGATGGCCGGGGTTATCCCAATGATGTTCAGCCGGAAAAGAAAGCAGGTATCACGGTTTGATACTTGCAGCAGGGCCACTTTGTTCTGCTCTCCCTTATGGAAAGCAGGCTTTGTCTCTGTGTCTACGCCCATAATGTCGCTTTGAAGAAGATAATCGACAGCTTTCTCGGCTTCTCCCTGAGTGATAATGGTTATCGCCCTTCCAGGGAAAGTTACAACTGGAAGATCTGTTATTGCCTTCTTGTCAAATCGGCTGTATATGGTCTTATTCATCGCTATTACTTAATATCTGTGCAAAAGTAAAAAAAAGAAATGACATAGGCATGCTGTTAGACGCATTTTTGACTTTCCAGGTCTGAAATCACTTTTTATTTTCCTGTATAGTTGCGCAACGGATAATTGTTGAGGCGCCCTTTATAGAGTTCCCCAATAGGCAGAATAACATTGTTCTCCGTCGTCACTCGAGTCGCGTGGGACAGTAGACGGCAAAACGGTAGGCGGCACTGGCGACAGCAGCATCGTCATCTCATCCGGACTGTCGGGCAACGGGACCGTGGTGTGTACCGGCATGGGTGTCCCGACCGGCAAAGAGGAAGTTAAATTTGAAAACGCCCTAAACCAATATGGCCTCATCCTCTCGCAGAAGCTGGTCATAGCGCGCCTTATCAAAGATGTATAGGAAAGGTGAACGGTGAGGACCTATCTTACGTGTCTCGCGCGTTTTGACAATAAGGCCAAGCCCCACGAGCTTTTTGGTGAAGTTACGTTCGTCAAGATGACGGCCAAGGATAGTCTCGTAGAGGGAGTGTATTTCCGGCAACGTGAACTTATCAGGCAAGAGTGAGTAGCCTATCGGGTGGAAAACGATGTGGTGGCGCAGCCGGCGGAGGGCTGCTGCAACGATTTCTGAATGGTCGTAGACGAGCGGAGGAAGCGCATCGATGTCGAACCAACGGCACTCTTCTGAATAGAAACTTCCTGAAGGCCGCACCTTAGAATAGTCAGTCAGGGCAAAGAATCCGACAGACAAGAAGTCATCGAAGATCCAAAAGTTTTTCGGTGCATCAATACCTACTTCCTCAAACTGTGTCCGAATCTTATCCTCATAGCCCCGGTTACGCCCCGGACGACTGAAGACATGAAACTGCATCAAGTCAAGGTCGGTGAGGCGCGTCCTGTCGCGCACGACCTCTACAGCGGCCTCTTCCACCGTCTGCGTCCGCCGGATGTATCCACCCGGTAACATCCATTTATCCTCACTGAACCCGGGCTTCTGCAACAAGACTTTCAGCGTGCGCTCGTGATAACCTAAAATGACAATATCCACAGATACATTATGGTAGAAGTTCTTGTCACTGTCCATCCACAGGTCATGAACCTGCTTGATGAGTTCTTCTCTGCTTTCAAACCTCATTGCCCCAGGATCCATCTTATCTATATCCATGATACGTTCTTTACCTTAATCTGTAATCTGTATGC
>CALJCU010000321.1 GCA_938023885.1 uncultured Prevotella sp.
ATGAAACGTGACGGTCTTATTGGTGATACCGCATGATTTAGCCCAGTTCTTAATGTTCTTAGGCAGAGCCGAAGTCTTTAGACCCTTTATTTTGTTATTTGTTCCTTCTAACACTGCATTGGTAACTTTGCAATCATACCAAGCTAGTATTCCGGTCCGTTTAGCCATCAGTGTATTTGCGGCTTTTACCATTGCTGGAAGTTTTGTCTCTTCAGCTCTAGTGCACCAATATTCCAGTTGTCCTTCAGCTTCATCTTTGTTCTCCTGAGTCCGAATCTGTCCGATATCTTCTTTTAGATAATATGCTTTAAACAGAGGCTCGTTAGTTCATAGAATATTTTCAAATCTCTTCTTTGAGTCTTCATCAAATTTGTCTAACGATTTCGATAAAGGCATCCATCGTGTACCTTTTATTAGCTTTCTCTTCTCAATATCTGTTTCCTGGTTCCAAACACTGCGACGTACTTTATCCACACCTTCATTGACGAGTTCTACTACGTGGAACTTGTCATACACATGGATGGCTTTAGGAGCATTCCCGGCAACCGAGGATATGTAAGCAGCAGACATATCAGAGGTGACCGGCTCGATGTTAACCTCATTACGTCTTACCCTCTTCCAGAATCCTGTAAGAGAGTCGCTTCCTTTACCTTCACCAACGTAGATAATCCTTCCTGTAGACAAAATCAACGACTATCGTCTTGTATATGTGCCCCTTCCTGACTGCAAACTCATCAATGCCAGTCTTAGTCACTTTTGAAATGTTCGGATAAGAATACCTGCTCTTGAGGTATTTCTTGCGGATATCCTTAACTGTATCCCAACTCACTCCAAGATGCCTGGCAACGTTACTTATTGTTCCTCCCAATCTCAAAAGATCTATAACGTATCTTTGAAATCTGAAGGTATGGCTTACATTACCATGAGTAAACGGAATGTCTGCTTGATGAACCTTCTCACAGTGCTTACACTTGTATTTCTGAACAGTTATGTAAAGAAAAGTCTTCTTCTTGCCAATAGGAAGGTTATGAATCATACGATAGTTCAAACCATATCTTACAGCATCTTCACTACCGCAATGAGGACATTTTACTTTTTCTTCCGAAATACTTTTGAGTTTAAAGATAAAAGATAATTGAGTTATCTTTGTACGCAGTTGCGTGACACCGATAATCTCTGCCGATTCCGAACGCATGATACATGAGGCTGGATTCCATTTTTTATATTTGATTTGTGGTGAATTTAAATATATAACGGAACACGGCCTCCTTTTATTAGGAAGAGGGCTCATTTATCACCTTATCAACCCGAAAAGCGGAAGAACCAAAATTGATTGCTGACTGAACAAATAATTCCCCACTTTTTCCGTTATAACTAAAAATTATAAAGTCATAAAGGACATGGGAAAGTCAAAAATTCGGTTTTATAGCTTGTATGTTACCTTTGTATGCAATAAGTGCCTATTTCAGTGAAAAGTCCCCCACCTGTTTCGTTCAAAATCCCCCACTTTTGATCTGGCGATACAGATGGTGCGGTAAAGATACAAATTATTTCTTAAACTGTCACCTTTTAGCTCAAAACGATATGAAGTTTTAACGATTCGGTCAAGGATTGAGTCCGCGATCGTCTTATTCTTCTCAAGTACGTCATACCAATCGGCTATTGGAAGTTGACTGGCTATGATGGTTGATCTCCGGGCATGACGGTCCTCGATAATCTCCATGAAGTCGACAAGCTGCTGTCCTGTCAGCTTGACAAGACCGAAGTCGTCGATGATCAGCAGTGCGACGTCGGAGAGCTTGTCGAAGAACTTGGATATTCGTGACTCAATCCTGGCAAGGCTGATGGCCTCATTGAGTTTCTGCATATTGTAGTAGCAGACCTTGTATCCGTAGAGGCAGGCCTGGCGTCCTAACGCAGTGGCAAGACAGCTCTTTCCTGCACCTGTAGGGCCGGATATGGGCACAGAGGCACCAGCCTTCAGATAGTCACATGACGCAAGTTGCCGGATCCGGTCCTTGTCCCGTCCGTTCGCACTGTCGAAGAATATCTTCTCTACACTGGCCTCGTAGCGGAAGT
>CALJCU010000322.1 GCA_938023885.1 uncultured Prevotella sp.
AGACCGCGCCATCCAAGTGGTGAATATCCTCCGTTCTGATGTCGACCTCATGGTGAACCGTCGCGTGCTCATCGTCATGGACGAGGGCGCAGAGGCAAAGTTGCTCTTCTGTGACGACTCTGCTGACGACCGTCACTTCCTCGGTACACAGGTCATCGAGGCTTATGTCGGTAAGAACGCAAGTCTGGACCTCTATTGCCTGGAGGAGACGCACGAAAAGAACACACGCGTGAGCAACGTCTATATCGACCAGCAGGCTGACAGCCGACTCAACCACAATGTCATCACGTTGCAGAACGGCATCACGCGCAATAAGCTCGACCTCGTGTTCAAGGGCGAGGGAGCAGAGTGCTGGTGCAACGGCTGTGTCATCGCCGACAAGAGTCAGCATGTAGACAACAATACACTCATTGACCACCAGGTGGGTCATTGTAACTCGCATGAGTTATATAAATATGTGTTGGACAACAAGGCTGTCGGAGCCTTTGCCGGTCGCGTGCTCGTACGTCATGGGGCACAGAAGACGAACTCGGACGAGCGTAACCAGAACCTCGTCATGACGAAGGAGGCCCATATGTTCACGCAGCCGATGCTTGAGATCTATGCCGACGACGTGAAGTGCTCACATGGCTCGACAGTGGGTCAGCTCAATGACGCAGCCATGTTCTACATGCAGCAGCGTGGTATTGATGAGCATGAGGCCAAACTGTTGTTGGAGTTCGCCTTCATCGGTGAGGTCATCGGCCAGATAAAGCTTGAGCCGCTCCGTGATCGTCTGCGCCAGTTGGTGGAGAAGCGCTTCCGCAGTGAGCTCGGCAGATGCAGCAACTGCCGGATTTGCAAGTAAGAATATATTAGACAGGGTAAAGAAGATGTACGATATTGAAAAGGTGAGGGAAGACTTCCCTATATTGAGCCGTCAGGTTCACGGCAAGCCGCTGGTTTATCTCGACAATGCTGCTACGACACAGAAGCCGTTGTGCGTGCTCGATGCCATGCGCGAGGAGTATCTCAATGCGAACGCCAACGTGCACCGTGGCGTGCACTATCTCAGTGTGAAAGCCACGGAACTGCATGAGCAGGCGCGCGAGACCGTCCGCGGGTTCCTCAATGCCAAGAGCACGGCGGAGATTGTCTTCACCCGGGGCTCCACGGAAGGTCTGAACCTCATTGCCTCCACGTTCAGCGAAGAACTGATGCAGCCGGGCGACGAGGTCATTGTCTCGGTGATGGAGCACCATTCCAATATCGTGCCTTGGCAGTTGGCAGCCCGGCGCAGAGGCATCAGACTGCGTGTCATTCCCATGGGCAATGACGGTATCCTTGATATGGAGGCATACAGGAAACTGTTCAGCGCGAAGACGAAGATTGTCAGTGTGACTCATGTCAGCAATGTCCTGGGAACCGTCAACCCGGTTGCGGAAATCATCAGGATAGCGCATGAGCACGGTGTGCCTTGTGCCATCGACGGAGCCCAGAGCGCCCCACATCTGAAGGTGGACGTGCAGCAGCTCGACTGTGACTTCTATGTCTGCAGTGGGCATAAAATGTACGGTCCTACGGGAATCGGTGTGCTCTACGGCAAAGAGAAATGGCTCGACAGGCTGCCGCCTTACCAGGGTGGCGGCGAGATGATTGACCATGTCAGCTTTGAGAAGACGACGTTTGAGAAGCCGCCTTTGAAGTTTGAGGCCGGAACACCCGACTATATCGCCTCTCATGGTCTTGCCGTGGCCATCAACTACATGGAGAATCTCGGTATGGACAATATCAGGCAGCACGAGCAGGCGTTGACCGCTTATGCCATCCGGCGCCTCTCGAAGATAGACGGTATGCATATTTATGGGCCTGCTCCTCACCCTTCACTTTCCTCTCTTCACTCCCACGATGCCGTCGTAAGTTTCAATGTGGGTAACATCCACCCCATGGATATAGGAACGTTGCTTGACCAGCTTGGTATCGCCGTGCGTACGGGGCACCATTGTGCCCAGCCGCTGATGGACCGCTTAGGGGTTCTTGGTACTGTCCGTGCCTCTTTTGCCCTCTACAACGCGAAGGAAGAAATTGATGTGTTGGCAGAAGGGATAGAGCGGGTTAGCAGAATGTTCTAAAGTGTAATGACTTTGACAATCTGTAGGATGAGTTCCCGAAAAACGTTACTCCCGCATTATTATAATGGTCAGATTGAGGCAGGATGCGATGAAGCGGGGCGCGGCTGTCTCGCCGGCAGCGTCTATGCCGCAGCCGTCATTCTGCCGCCCGACTACGATAATCCGGAGCTCAATGACTCTAAGAAGCTGTCGGAGAGGAAGCGCTATGCCCTCCGTGAGCAGATACAGCGCGATGCCGTGGCGTGGGCTGTGGGGGTTGTGACGCCGGAGGAGATCGATGAGATCAATATTCTCCATGCCTCTTTCCTTGCCATGCACCGCGCCCTCGCACTGCTCAGTGTGCAACCGGAAGCCCTCATCATTGATGGCAACCGGTTCGATGCCAGGCCAAGACTGCCGCATAATGGCTTTGGGCCAACTCCTAACTCCTATCTCCTAACTCCTAACTACATTACTTGCATCGTTCATGGTGATGCCAAATATCAGGCGATAGCCGCTGCCTCTATCCTTGCCAAGACTTACCGTGACGACTATATGAACCGGCTTGATGAGGAGTCCCCGATGTATGACTGGCGCAAGAACAAAGGCTATCCCACAAAGGAACACCGTGCCGCCATCGCGAAGTATGGCATTACGAAATATCACCGCAGAAGCTTCAGCCTCTATGGAGACCGGCAGCTTGAATTGAAGTTTGAGTAATATGTCAAACGATACGGAAAAATCATTCTTTCACTGGTTGGATGTCATCAAGGCGATAGCCGGTGACCAGTCTCTTCCTGCTGCAGCTGTGGCTGAGATTCTAGGCACGGGCACGCGCAATGCTTATTATGTCTTGAAAGCGTTGGGCGAGTATGGTTTTATCGTCAACCATGAACATGGAGAATATAACATCGATACTGATTCTCCTTTCTTTCAGAATATCCGGGAGTCGGTCAATTTCAATACCGACCAGGCCCATTACCTTTACAGGCTCTTGTTGAGACAAGACAGTGAGGATCCCATGGTCGGTGGCATCCTTGTAAAGTTCCGGCGTTACTACCATCTCTATATGCGGCAGGGCGACAGGCAATCGTTTGGACCTTATAAGAACTTCCAACTTCTCAAGAAAGCCATTGAACAGCATAAGTGTGTCATCCTCCACAACTATGCCTCGTCAAACAGTCTGTCGGTGAAGGACCGTCATGTGGAGCCATTTATGTTCCTGGGTGATGAGGCTGACATCCGTGCCTATGAGCCTTCATCAGACAAGAACAAGACTTATAAGATATCACGTATCAGTACTGTGGAGTTGTTGGATAAGCCATGGGGGCATGCTGATAAGCATAAGGATGCTTTCACCGATATGTTTCTCTATAGTGGTGAGGTGCGTCATCATGTCCGTCTCCTCTTTGATGTCTCTGCTTACAACTTCATGCAGGAGGAATATCCGCATGCACGAAAGTTTCTGATTCGGCATGATGACACCCATTGGTTCTTTGAGACAGACGTTGCCAACTATGAGGGCATCGGCCGTTTCATCCTCGGTCTCTATGAGCACATCGAGGTTCAGGAGGATGCAGGCCTCAAAGCTTATCTGAAGGAGAAGGTAAGAAGGATGAGCTTGTAGGCAGGCGCATTCAAGGCGTTCTGAGGCAATGGCGCGGAGGAGGTTCTGCCGGTTCTCCGTCAGCCATGCTAATATGAATTAATAGTAAAAACCTATTGTTTACAACTAATAACTCTCTTGCTTATTGATCGGAAACAAGTGAGTTATGAATTGGGTAGGAGATAAACACTGATCGTAAGTGCTTATCTCCTACTCGATTTATTCATCTCTGAACCAGAGAGAAAAAAGTGAAGGATCATTCACCATAGTGGGGATTCTGCTTGATGTTATTATTGGCATTAATTTCTGCCTGCGGAATGGCAGCAATAGCCTTGTAATAGTCTCTGTTAAAAGACTGGGCATCTTTGCTCAAAGATCTGTGCCAACCTTTATCAGCTTCGCTTGTATACCGTACTATTGTTTCATTGTTGCGCAAGGCATCGAAATAGCGTTGTCCCTCACCAATGAGTTCCTTCCGGCGCTCAATAAGGATACGGTCCAATGTTACTGTTGAGGCTGTCACAAGGGCTGAAGCCGTAGTAGTACGGTTCTTTACCAAGTCGTTCAGATATTCAGCTGCCTTTGCTTTATCATTTGTTCTGAATGCACACTCAGCTGCCGTAAGATATACCTCGGACAAGCGAATGATAGGTACAATAGGAACAATTCGGGTATTACCATTCAAACCACGAAGCTTGTTCAAGTATACCTTGTTTGTACCATAGGTGGACTTCTCTTTCTCAACTGTTGTTGCCTCAAAAATGTCGTTACGAATGTCGTTAGGATCAGAACTCAACATCTCGACAAATTTCTTGGTTGCTACCATCTCGGCATATCCGTCTTGCTGCTGCAGGTTACCAATGCCTTCCAGGTCATTATTGTCTGTATTGCCAGTTACATTGAGACGGAAGAGAAACTCGTTCTCATTGGGCTTTTCGGCTGACCAGGCATCAACATATTCGTCACGAGTCCAGAGGCTTGCACCGGAGTTCTTGATAATATCCTCGGCTGTAGACAACGCATTAGCGTAGTCGCCCATGTTAAGATACACACGACTGAGAATAGCCTTTGCGCCCCACAGATTAACATACCCGGGTGTAGACTTCGTGACCAAGGCACCTGAGTTGATGGCATCATTAAGGTCTTTTACCACCTGTGTGTAGACCTCTTTCACCGTACTGCGTGCCGGCTTTGCACCGGACTCTAATACGGCGGTTACCAATGGCACACCATCACTTGCTCCTTGATCCTCTGTGTAAGGCTTACCATAGATACGCACCAAGTCGAAATGGGCCAATGCACGGATCACTCTTGCCTCTGCTGCATACTGATTGATTTCGGCCTTGGCGTCAGCATCATCCTTATCAGAAAGTGTGCCTCCATCAACAGCCGCAATAATGCGGTTGGCGCGGCCAATGGCCATGTAAGGCGACTGCCAGGGAACTAAAGTCCGGATGAAATCAGAGGCTGTCGTGTAGTTCATATTATAGAAGAAACTGGCGCGGTTGGAGCCACTGATATTGTTGTACTGATAGTCATCGGCAGCATGAATGTCGCCATAGACGAAGAAGCCCTGGCCATAATAATCAGTAAAGCTTCTGGAACCTTTCAGGGCAGCGTACATACCCGTGCGTGCTGC
>CALJCU010000323.1 GCA_938023885.1 uncultured Prevotella sp.
GTGTGTGCCCTGCTTCATAAGCTTCTGGACCATCGGAGCCTCCTTGGGTATACCCGGGCTCTTGATGACTTCGTCGGCGTTGAGGATCTTTTCCTCCGTATGATGCCCTTCCTCCCACTCAATGCCGTGGTCATCGAGCATCTTCTTGTATTTGTCCTTAATCTTTGACGTATCTGAGACGAACACGTCGAAACCTTCTCTCCTGGCCAGGACAGCGGCTCCGGCGCCACTTTCTCCGGCTCCTAAAACTACAATGCGTTTCATATTTAAAAAGACATTATATTCTTGTTATCTTATTTTTAATGTGATGATGGTCAGAGCTGCAAGGATAATGGTGATGATCCAGAACCTGATAGTGATCTTTGCCTCATGCTTGGGTGATCGCGGACTTTTGATGAGATACTTGCAGCCAGGGTCGAGCTGGTCCGGTGTGACACGGAAGTTGTCGTGTATCGGCGTGCGCTTGAAGATACGCTGCTTGATGCCTTTGCGCTTACCGAGCTTGTAATACCATACCTGGACTATCACGGACAGGCTCTCCACGAAGAAGATGCCACAGAGGATAGGAAGCAGCAGTTCCTTGTGGATGATGACGGCGCATACACCGATTATGCCACCAATCGTAAGACTGCCTGTGTCACCCATGAACACCTGGGCCGGGTAAGCGTTGTACCACAGAAAACCGATGAGGGCACCGACAAAGGCACACATGAACACCACGAGCTCTTGGGAGCCCGGAATGTACATGATGTTAAGATAAGCGGCAAACTGCATGTGCGAGCTCACATAGGCGAGGATGCCTAACGCCACGCCTATGATAGCCGAGTTGCCCGCACACATGCCGTCCATGCCGTCATTGAGATTGGCGCCATTGCTTACAGCCGTGACGATGAAGATGGTCATGATAACGAACAGAATCCATCCGGCAGCTGTCTTGTATCTTCCGCAAAACGACATAATCCTCGAGTAATCGAGGTTGTGGCCTTTGACAAACGGGATGGTCGTCTTGAGCGACTTATGGGCGACGGCACGGTGCTTGACCACCACCTCCTGACCGTTCTGGCGCTGGATGGTGAGGTTCTCATTCATCTTCACATCGGGAGAGGCCCACAGCACGAGACCGACGATGAGGCCGATAGAGACCTGACCGACAATCTTGTACTTGCCTTTCAGTCCCTCCTTGTTGCGGCGGAAGATCTTGATGAAGTCATCGAGACCCCCGAGAAAGCCAAGCCACACCGTGGTGATGATCATCAGGATGAGATAGATGTTTCTCAGCCGGCCGAGCAGAAGCACGGGGATGAGGATGGAGACAATGATGATGACGCCGCCCATCGACGGCACGCCGATTTTCTTGACGCCGAACGGGTCGATCTTGGCGTCACGCTGTGTCTCCGTGATCTGCTTGCTCTTCAGGAACCTGATGAACTTTTCGCCAAACCAGGCTGAGATGATGAGTGACAGGATAAGGGCCAACAGTGCGCGGAAGGAGATGTAGCTCCACATGCCCGAACCTGAGATGCCGAATTGCTCAAGGAATCTGAAAAGATAGTATAGCATAATTCCTAACTGTTAAATATCTCGTGGAGCACTTCCTTGTCATCGAAGTGATGCCTGACACCTTTTATCTCTTGATAGTTCTCATGTCCCTTACCAGCCACGAGGATAACGTCGCCTTTCTGTGCCATCATACATGCAGTCTTGACAGCCTCTTTGCGGTCTACGATACTGATGACCTTTTGCATCTGCTGTGCATTCAGTCCGGCGAGCATGTCATTGATGATAGCCTGCGGATCCTCGAAGCGGGGGTTATCGCTTGTGATGATAACTTTGTCGCTCTGCTTCACTGCCTCTTGGGCCATGAGCGGACGCTTGCCGTGATCACGGTTGCCGCCTGCACCACAGACGGTGATGACATGCCCCTTGCCGTCGAGCACCTCATGGATGGCATTGAGCACGTTCTCCAAGGCGTCAGGTGTGTGCGCATAGTCGACGATAGCCGTGAAGCCGGCGGGAGAATGGACAGGCTCGAGACGGCCGCTGACACTGTGGAGCGTGCTGAGTACAACGAGAATCTCCTCCGGCTCCTTGCCAAGCATGCGGGCTGTACCATAGACTGCGAGGAGGTTGGAGACATTGAACTTGCCGATGAACCGGACGCCGACCTCATGACCGTCGATGTCGAGGTACATGCCGGCGAAGTGCATCTCGATGATGTGTGCACGGAAGTCGGCCATCTGCCGGATAGAGTAGGTCTTGACGGTAGCCTTCGTGTTCTGTACCATGATCATGCCGTTCTTGTCATCAGCATTCGTGATGGCGAAAGCTGATTTCGGCAGACCGTCGAAGAAAGCCTTCTTCGCATTGCGGTAGTTTTCGAACGTCTTGTGATAGTCGAGGTGGTCACGTGTGAGATTCGTGAAGATACCACCGGCAAACTTCAGTCCGCCGATACGTTTCTGATGGATAGCGTGTGAGGAACATTCCATGAAGGCATACTGACATCCGGCTTTCACCATCTCACCCAGCAGTTCGTTGAGCTCAATCGGGTCAGGGGTTGTGTGGTCGGCAGGGATGAGCTTGCCGTCGATATAGTTGCACACCGTAGACATCAGTCCGCAACGGTAGCCGAACTCGCGGAACATATTATATAATAATGTGGCGATGGTTGTCTTGCCATTTGTACCGGTCACGCCGACGAGCTTCAGGTGTCTCGACGGGTCGCCATAGAAGAGCGTGGCCACCTTGCCTACTGCATCCTCCGTGCTCTCTACCTGAATATAGGTGATGCCGTCCTGAAGCGTCTCCGGCATATTCTCGCAGAGAATGGCTTTGGCACCGAGCTCCAAGGCTTTAGGAATGAATTTGTGGCCATCTGTCTGCGTGCCTCTCATAGCCACGAAAAGATGACCATCCTTGATCTTGCGTGAGTCGATGTTTACTCCCGTGATGTCCGCATCTGTGCTGCCATCGATGCTGAGCGGCTTGATGCTCTTTAGAAGTTCCTGCAGTTTCATCTTGTTATATATTTTTATGTTTACTTTCTGTGTTATGACTTGTCGGTTCTTCTTTGGGCGGTCACCGGGCCCGCCCCCTGCATTGGGATCATTGCAGTGTCAGAATGCATTTCAGTCCGTTTCTGACCCTCATACCGGGTCCGATGCTCTGAGCCGTCACCTTGCCCCGTCCCTGGAGGATGCATTTCACACCTCTCGACTCAGCGAGATAAACGGCGTCCCGTGCGCCCATGCCATGCACGTCGGGCATGACGTGGGGTCGCAGTGCTTCCTCCTCGACAAGTTTCACGCTTCCACGTCTGCGGTCGGCAACACCCCACACGGGCTGTGTCCCGTCCTGTTTGAAGGGACAGTTGGAGTAGGTGGCGATGCCGAGCGTTGAGAGCACGTAGCCGGCAGACAGAATGTTTCCGGCCTTCACGTCAGGTATCATCTGCGAGTTGGGGTCGCGTGCGTCGCTGACATCGTATCTGACATATTTGGCCATGATACCGTCGGCTATCTCACGGAACACCTCACTGCTCATCCATCCGTAGGCTGGCAGTCCATATTTCTGTATGCAGACGATACAACTGTAGTAAGGCCGGTCTTTCTGTCCGAACCATCCTGCGAAGGAGAGGAGGCTGTGGGCCTCACCTTTATAGTTACCGTTACTGGCGATCATAGCTGTTCCCGTCTTGCCGCATACCCAATAGTTGGGACTGTTGGCCTTCTTTCCTGTTCCGTTGGTGACGACTCTCCGCAACAGGTCCTGCACGATATGGAGCGTCCTGTCGGAACAGATATGCTCCTTCCCTTTCACCACCTGTGGCGGGAACGTGGCAATGGTGTCACCATCCTTGATGGCACTCTTCACAAACCGTGGTTGAATCATGCGGCCGTTGTTGGCGATGGCGTTGTAGAATGTCAGTGTATAGATAGGTGGTATGAGTGTCTCGTAGCCAATGCTCATCCACGGCAGTGCTGTGTTGCTCCAGTTGACCCATTCCCCGCGCGCGTTCTTCTTAGGCATGCGGATGACAGGCGTGGCATGACCTACGATAGGGATCTTCACCCCGGTGCCGTCGATGCCGGTGCGATAGATGCCGCGTACGAACTTGGCCGGGTCATTGTGATAGAACTTGTCGATGACATAGCTCACGCCGATATTCGAGCTCACTTCCATGGCCTGTCCGAGCGAGATCGTGCCGTAGCCGCCTGAGCGCCAGTGGCTGTCTTTCATGTCTCGTCCGTAGATATGCCAGATACCGTTACCTGTAGGAATCTGGAATGAGGTGTCGCACACCCCATCCTCAAGGGCTGTCATTACAGAGGCGGTCTTGAACACCGAACCCGGCTCAAGGAGGTCACTCACGGCGTGGCTCTGTATCTCCCGGAACGAGCCGTCATCGCACTTCTCCAGGTTGACGATGGCTTTGATGTCACCCGTGCCTACTTCCATGACGATGGCTACGCCCACGCTGCCGTTGATTTCCTGAAGCTTGTTGACAAGCGCGCGCTCAGCGAGATCCTGCATGCCCACATTGATGGTTGTCACGATGTCACTGCCGTTGATAGGCGGTGTGTCGGTGATGCTGAGGAACTTTCCGAGAACTTTCTGCCGACTGACAATGCCATAGGAGCCTTTGAGCAGCGAGTCGTAGCTCAGCTCCAGTCCGTAGCGCGCGGAGCGTCCGTTCTCTTCCGTGAGGAGCACATCACCGATGGTACGCTTGGCCAGGGAGCCGTAAGGGTTCTCGCGTGCGTTGAGCTGCTCTACATGAAATCCGCTTTTAAGGCTTGAGAGCCGGAAGACAGGCAGCTCGCATATCTGACTGTACGTGTTGTAGTCGATGCGCCTGGGCCATATCTCATAGTTGCGCAGCCGTTCACCCTTGTGGGGACCGGACGTGCGGCGACTGTTATAACCCTTCACCAGTACAGCCTTGAACTTTGCAGCACTCTGTTCGGGGAAGATGCGGTGCAGACCTTGGCTGATGCTGTCGAGTTTCACATTCCACAGCGAGTCGGTACCTGCTTCGTGCAGTTGTTTGAAGTCCATGTATATCTTGAACTCCGGGAGTGAGGAGGCAAGGAGCTGTCCGTCACAGGCAAGGATATTGCCACGTGTGGGCTGCGTGCGCACGCTGTCCTGGCGTACGCGGTTAGCCACAGCCATCCAGTAGCTCTTCTTTGCAGTCATGATGTAGCCGGCGCGTGCAAGGACTAAAACGGCTACAAGCGTCAGCAAAAAGGCGATGACACTGTAGCGCGGCATTATCTTATCGTAGTTGAACTTACTCATTAATGATCATATATCTTGCTCGCTCATTTATCCGGCACCGCAATGATGTAAGGCGGTTGCGTAGGCAGTTTCAGTGTGCTGTCCTTGTTGTTTTTCAGCATGTCAAGAACGTTGCTCTGCCGGCTTTCCTCCGTCAGCTTGCTGTTGCTTGACAGTGCCTTGTATTTCGCGTCTTTCAGCTCTTTCTGCAGGGCATCAATCTCAATGATGTCCTGCTGGCAGGAGTAGCGGTTGGCAATGTATACTACGATGAAGAGTGCGATGAGCAGGGAAAGCCATACCTGTCGCCGCATGAAGGATGTACTGAGGATGTCACCACCGAGAATCTTCCTCAGGGAGAAAGTCCTTGATTGAGGTGCTTCGTCTTCGGTAGCCCGCTCGCGGATGACCTCCGAGAGCGACTTGTCAATCACCTCTGCCTCAGCCTTGATGTCTGAGTGCTATTTTTTATGACTGATTTTATTAAGAATCATAAATGATACTAC
>CALJCU010000324.1 GCA_938023885.1 uncultured Prevotella sp.
AATCATTCTTTGTAAGCTCGAAACGTTCTCTGACAGACTGGTTATTGATAGCTTCTCCATCCTCATATTTCAGACACGCATGTTGGTAACATGCCGATACTTTTTCAGAGAATGTCATCTGAACTGTGTCAAAGACTAAGACAATAAATTTATCATCGCTCTGTTTATAGAGCATAAAGAATTAGAACAATGACACAAGAAGAGTACTCAAAGATGTTGGCTACCGCAAAAGAGCAATTCAAGGTTGGCAAGCCCCTGTTTGGCAAGGATGGAGCTTTCCATCAGGTATTGGAAGACTTCCTCAATGCCGCCATGGAAGGTGAGATGGAGAGCCGTCTTGACGCGACCAAGACGGTAAGCGGTAATCGCCGTAACGGCAAGATGCGTAAGCATCTCCAAACGGAGTATGGCCCCGTAGAGGTTGAGACACCACGTGACCGCGACGGCAGCTTTGAGCCTGAAACGGTGAAGAAGCGCCAGACAATCCTGGCAGAGGGCCTTTCGGACAAGATCATCAGTCTTTACGCCAGTGGGCAGAGCATGCAGCAGATCAGCGACTTCATCGAGGAGAACTATGGCAGCAAACTCTCAAAGGAAACTATCAGCAACATCACCGGGAAGGTGTGGGACGAGATCAAGTCGTGGCGCAACCGCTCTGTGGATGAGGTTTATCCCGTCGTCCGGATGGATGCCATCCATTACAAAGTGCGCAACGACAAAGGCTCCGCCGAGTCGCGTGCCATCTACAATGTCATCGGCATTGACAAGAACGGTCGCAAGGACCTGTTGGGCATGTATGTGTCTCATAGTGAGGGCGCTAACTTCTGGCTCGGTGTCCTGACAGACCTTCAGAACCGTGGCGTGAGAGACATTCTCATTGCCTGCGTAGATGGTCTGTCAGGCTTTCCCTATGCCATTGGGAGCGTATTCCCCGATACGGACGTGCAACTGTGCATCGTCCATCAGATACGCAACTCCATGAAGTATGCGGGCAGTAAGAACCGGAAGGAATTTCTCAGAGACCTCAAGCTGGTCTATGCCGCTGATACGAAGGAAAAAGCGGAAACGGAACCCGACAATCCGGAGGAGAAGTGGGGTGATCTTTATCCCGTCGTCATCAAGTCGTGGAGAGACAAATGGGAGCTGCTGAGCTGCTATTTCCAATACACCGCCGCCATCCGCAAGATAATCTACACCGCCAATACCGTTGAGGGGTACCACCGCCAGGTCCGTAAAATCACAAAGACCAAGGGCGTCTTTCCTACCGATGACGCACTTTACAAGCTCGTCTATCTTGCCTATCGTAATATCCGCAAGAAATGGACGATGCCATTGGCAAACTGGGGGCAGACGGCGCAACAATCGGCCATAAAGTTTGGAGACCGTTTCAGGATTATGTAACTTTGCGCTGCCGCGGGCTCCTCGTCGAAATGCGATTAAAAATCGCGTCCCGCCGACCGAGGTTAAAGCCTAACGGAAAACAGGCTTGACACAGTTGAGTTGACTAACCCGATTTTTGTTTTTACAAAAAAATCTCTTAATTTCGCACTTGGTACTTGACTCTTCCAACATGCTTTATTCTGCCGATTTACCACTCAAGTTGGAGAGTAATCTGCTTCATCTTCCTTCATGGTCAAAACACCGGATACAACCATTGGGTCGGTGGTCAACAGCACACACCCCCAAGATAGACCAACACCAAATCCACAACAAGCAAGATGCTGATTACCTTTAACCAGTTGTCCCGATAGTTCGGAAACGAGCGTAAGGGGAATGGAGGCCGAGGATGTGTTGCCATATCTATCAATACATATTGGTACTCTGTTCTCTTGCAATTTCAATCTCTTGGTGATTAGCGACAACATTTTCTTGTTGGCTTGGTGTAGTACTACATAGTCGATGTCTTCCAGCTTTTGGTTATAATGCTGACAGATTTCCCTTATGGAATTGGGTGCCACACTTGAACCAAACAGAAAGACATTCATGCCATTCATCCGGCATTCTAACCGCGAGTAGAGCCTATCCCCTATCTTGTCTTTCTGAAACGATTCGAGCGTGATGGGGTTGCGGGCACCACCGTCAGGGATAATGATGTCGCTATATCCTGAACCATCGGTGCCAAAGAGGAACATGAATCCATCGGAGCCTTCGCAAAACTCCAAGGCTGTCACCGTGCCTGCAAAGCCGAAGAGAGGGTCATCGGCATCAAAATGACGTTTGGCGTCGCCCACCATCAGCAGTGCCCGTTTCATGTCGCCGGTTTGAAGCAAAGACGAAGTCGTGGCAAGTCCATAGACCCATCCGGAGCAGCCCAAGGAAAGGTCTTCGCAGAAGCACTTCTTGCTTAGCCCGAGCCGGTCTTGCAGAATACAGGAAGTGGCGGGATAGAAGTAATCTTGCGTTTGCGACAAAAAAACAAGGCAGTCTATGCTGTCTTTCTCCCAACTTAAATCGTCGAGAAGCCGCAAGGCTGCCTTATAACAAAGGTCGGAAGTGGTAAGGGTCTGCGAAACGTGCCTTTGTGCGACACCTGTGGTATGGACAAAGTCTGAAGCCTTGTAGCCAAGACCACTCATGCTTGATTCATCATTGGTGACGACTTGCTCTGGCACGTTTGCACAGACCCCTGCTATTCTGACATTTTTTACCTGAAGAAAAGACATCGGCTTAATACTTTAGAAAGCCGAGAACTTCCTTGCCCCAAGTTGGGTTGACCGATGACGCGTCTTCCTTTTCGAACATCTGCTTCAAGTAGTTAACTTCCTTGACAACGTTCACGTCTTTGGTTGCGCCCATGAACTTGCCCATCTGTTGAGTAAACACGAAGCGGATGGTCTTGGCCCGCGGATTCTCTAGATTGAATTTCTCAGCGATGCCACATTCCCTCAGTACATTGGCGTAATACTTCTGTCCATTGGCTTGAGGGTTCAGGGCGATGAGTATGTAATAGTAGTAGGCTTTCAGGGCATGTATCTCAGACTGGTCGGCACCCTTTTGCTTGCTGGCATTGTCAATGACCGGAAGATACTGGGTAGCCTTCTGCTCAGCATCTTTCGACTGCCTATTCATTAAGCAATCTGTGATGCCAAGGTAAGCCTGATAGTAGTAAGGGAGCCAAGCGTCGGGATACATCTTGCTGATTTGTTCCATGTCGGCCACGGCAACATCCAAGTTAACGTTCTGAGAGGGGTCTGAAATTTTGGCGAACTCTTGTAGAATAAGAGAGTCGCATGTTGAGGATTCATTGTTACGCGCCTGCTTGGTGATTTGTGAAGACACATTACAAGACAAGCAGCATGCACACACGAGAAGTAAGATCCATTTTTTCATGTTCTTTTAATTTTTTATTTTAATATAAATATCTTTATTCTTGTTCAATTGGAAGCTGGTTGCCTTGAAACTTGGGAAGCCTGTGGTGTTGTTGGATACGCCATAAGGCTCAAGTGGCATCCCGAATATCTGGTTCATTTTCTGATCTTCGTTAACATCTTGGTAAAGCTTGACGGCATACACACCGGCAGGTAGCTTCACGGTAACCGTTATCTTGTTGTTGTTCGCCTTAACACTTCGTCCAACATAGTAGGTGTTGGTCTTGAATGTTGATTCATTATTGAAGATACCGATCATCAAGTTGCCTTTATGAATCAAGATGTTTTCTATGTGTATCTTCAGTTGGCAATATCTTACTCTTGCTATGACCTGAATAGGCATAAGAAGCAACAAGACGAGGAATAACTTAAAAATTCGAGATTTCATAAGCATGTGTTTTCTTTAGTGATATGAATAATGTGATATAGAAGAATCGGTCTCTTGAAGCCTGTACTGCCTTTCTTGCAAACGCTCCGGAACCATCGCCCATGCTTCTGTACTGATAATTAAAGATGTTGTGCCTGTTGAAAAGGTTGGTGGCCGACGCATAGAGTATCACGCTCGGACTCAGCAAGAAGGTCATGTTCAGTCCAAAGCTGTTGTAGGGTTTCGTCGTAGCGTTCATCCAACCTTCTTTCTGAGGGTTGGTATAGGGACGGCCGCTGGCAAAGTCGTTTGAGACGCTGACAATGGCCTTTATTGGGGCGAAAAAGTATTTCAGCGTGACGTGGAAGTTATGTTTTGACACATATTGCGGCTGGACATAATCATTATATTGCAGGTATTTGCGCTTTGAGTCGTTGAAGGAATAAGCCAATGTTGTGGTAAGGTTGGGGACAAGCGATTGGTCCTCAAGGAAAAAGTCAAAGCCCTTGCTACGGCCTTTGCCCTCCAAGCCATTGGCATCATAGGTGAGAAGATGGGAGTAACGCTTGTAGTAGCCTTCCATTCTCAGTACAGTCTTTTCATTTTGATATTGCAGGCTCAGAATGGCGTGGTTGGCATAGCTCTGGCACTTCCTGTAAGGTCCGTAGACATCGTAGTCATCTCCAATCACCTGACTGTATCTTCCGAAGAGCGCCGACACTTGAAACTCCTTATTGGGTATATAGCTAAACGTCACCCTTGGCATCAGATAAGGGTGCTGATTGGCGACGTTGTTCTCCATTCTCAAGGATAGATTGGAGAAAAGCGACTTCGACAATTTATACTGGCCATCGGCAAATATGGCATATGACTGGTAATTCATGCTCAGCTTGCTGACCGAATCAATTATTGACTTCTTCCAATAATTACGTATATAGTTCTCGGCTCCGAACTTAAAGTTGACCCTGCTTCCAATGGCCTTAGTTGCATACGTCTTGACGTGCACCTCATTCTTGAAATTGACGTAATGGTCACCCGAGACCAAAACTCCATAGATATTTTCCTTGACGAAAGAATTGGCGATTCCAGAGAAAAGAGACCACCGTTTGGGAAGCTGGAAATAGAAAGCGCCATTGGCATAGACATTATCCTCCGTCATCTTTAAATCGCGTTCGTTGGGGTCGAAGTCATCCGTCTCAACACCATATTTCAGGCTTGTGTTATTATAGCTTGCATACGACTTGAAAATGATGAACGGCGTGAACTCTTTCTTCCATTGCATTTCGGTGGTAATCTTCTGATAAGGTTTTTTCCAGTCATATCTATCGGGGAACATCTTGTTGTATAGACCAAGGTTCATAAATTCCGTATTGAACGACAAAGAACTTGTAGTAAAGGCCTTTGTCCCACCCACGGCAGCACTGAGCGGCGAGATATTGACACCAAGTTTGTCGCATGAAGATACATCGGTAGTTTCCATGGGAAGTATGGATGAAAGAGCCTGGCCGTATTCTCCAGCATAACCACCCAGTGAGAAATTGATGCCCTTAAAGAGAAAAGGGGAGAAGCGGCTTCTCGTCACCGTGTTGGAAGGCTCCTCGTCGTAGGGGTTGAGCACGTGCATACCATTGATGAATACCTGACTCTCAAAGTTGTCCCCTCCCCTAACATATAGCCTGCCGTTCTCTCCCACTTTTTGCACACCAGGCAACGACTCTAGGGCGGCGAATATATCTCCACAAGAGCTCCCCGTCATCACCACGTCATAAGCATCCAGTTTCTTCAGTTTGCCATAGCTTCCAAAATTAAAGTTGCTGGCCACTACCTCCACATTACTTAATGACAGTCCATCCTCCTTCATCATGATATGAAGGGAAGACAAACTGTCCACCTTATTATATAAGGTGTACTCTTTGAATCCGAGATAGGTGCTTCTGAGTGAAACCATTCCTTCTGCCGTGGTGAAAAACTCAAAATGGCCAGTGCTGTCCGCTATGCCCCCGTCAATAGTGTTCTTAATATATACGCTGGCACCTGTTAAGGGGTGTTCCTTATTGTCGACAACGACTCCACTTACCTTATGCTTAACCTGGCCTGCTGCTTCCAAGGAAAACAGAATGAGCCCCAGTACCCATATTATGTTTGTCTTTCTCATATTATTACGTTGATAAACATAGGCAAAGATAATCTAAATTTTGTATTGTATAAAATAAGTGAAACAGATAACGTAAATTAATGACATTTCACTAATCTGCAAACCGGCATGATTGCTGAATGGCTATTTTCAAGGGCGAATGACTATACACAAGCTTCAGTTTCCCATTTAGAGCACGAATAAGCTAAAAAACTGCCGTTCGTCTTTGTTTTTAGCTATCCAAACTTGGGATTGTGAATGACTAAGCAAAAATTATTGAGGGAAAGAAATTACCCCTAACTTTGTCGAAAAAAGATATGGTTAACGAGATTTACAAAAAATTTTATGACTTGGCACTGGGGCAGTATGATGTCGATGCCTTTATTAAAGATGTATTATCGACAAAGGACTTGCTCCTTGTTGACCGGTTGTCGTTTCAGGCGTTTTGTTGTGCCCTTCTCGCGGACAAGACAAAGGACATCCTTCAGATTAAGCAATACTTTAAAGAGGTTTGCGAGTATCTCAACCAGTCATTATCCATTGACAACGAAGGCTACACCCCACATCTGGTCAGATTGATGATTGAATCTCACATGCATGACGCACAATTCATTGACCACAGACCAGAAGACTCCCACTTTATTAAGAGCTATGCTGGAGCAGATGTGAATCCTTATCTCGTCCGGCTTGGAAAAGAACTGATTGAGAATTTGCCACAATCAACCAAATAATCTCAGCCCCATGCAGACTATTCAAAATAACAATATTATTGTAATCGACATACCACAAGGTTGCAGTCGTCACCAATTTGTAAAGGAAAGGATAGACGATTTGAAAGAACAGTTCGAATTAGCTCCCAATAAAATTACGATTCTTAGAAGTGGGAAGAAAAAACTTGGAAGCATCTACCTTAACATCACTTACGCAGGCAATAGAGCCTTTCTCTTGATGACCACCTACCGATGTGGCATAGATGCCGAGCAAGTAAGACAACTTGATGCCAGCAAACGCAACACGCTGTCAAAGTGGATGAGAAAACCAGTCCCTGATGATTTGGCCTTTTTTAAGCAGTGGACCAAGCTGGAATCTACCGTCAAATACTATGACGACAAAGAATTGTTTGATGGCTTGAATGGGCAGATAGCATACTCAGGCTTGACAACATGTTATGAAACTTTTGAAGATATAATAATCGCCATAACCTGTGACGAAAACAAAACGAAGACACCAAGATCTTTTATAAAATATGGAAACATCTAATAAAACGCTCTTCAAGAACGCAGGATACTACCTTCCGCAAAAGCCGCCGATGATGCTGGTTGACAGAGTCATCTCCTCAAACATCGAGTCGTATATTGTCACCGAGAAATATGTCAGCTCTACAGACAGCTACCTTAAAGGCCATTTTCCCAACCATCCCGTCGTGCCAGGAACAGTGCTTTTGGAAATGATGTTGCAGTCGTGTGGTGTACTGCTTACGCTAATCAACAAGAAAGAAAATGGCGATGGCGTCGAGCCGGGCCTTGGGCATGTGGTTAAACTCAAGTCGTCGCTGTTCATTCACGAGGTGAAACCCAAGGATGTTGTCAGATTTGAATGTTCATTAAAATCGAGTTTCCTGAATTTTACTGACTTTTCGGTGGTCGCAAAAGTTAAGGATAGAATAGTAAGCAAAGCAGAATTTGTTCTTGCCGTATGAAAAATGTAAACATTTACATCACAGGCTTGGGCTTCTACACTCCACTAGGACTGGGAAAAAATGCCAACCTTGACAGACTCAGAAGCGGCCTGTCAGGAAACGTTACCCTCCCGGGAGTGAAATTTGACGATTACGTGAAATGGTCAGAGCCTTTTAAGCCAACTGAGTTTAGTCAAGTTTTTATATTGGCTTCAAGATGCCTTTTTCGATGCCAAGCTAAACGGCGAAGAGAACACCGACAAGATAGGGTGTATCATGGAATCGGAAGTTGGAACGGCAGACTGTGTTGACGACTATTTGACGCAGTTGCTGATAAAGAAGAAAGGCATCATAAGTCCCATGTTGTTTACGAAGACTGTTTCAAACACTGCTCTTGGAGATTTTTCAAGATATTTCAAATTGCGAGGACCAAGCAGCATGATGCTCTCCGAAAGTTCCGTCAACTATGCTTTCGATTTGATATTACATCGAATGACTGATATAATTATCTGTGGAGCCATTGACATAAAGACTTCAGAAGAAGAGTTGATGGAGCATACGCCGGAGGCAAATTATCAAAGGGTGCACGGATCCGGATGCGTCGCTGTCGTTTTAGAGTCTGAGGAGAGCATGAGGAAAAGAGGAGTAGTTCCTTACGCGCAACTATCTTTTTCATCTGAGAAGTTTGATTTTCAACACACTGATAGCGACTGCAATCTCAATCTTCAATTGACAGAGGCTACAATCAGGAAAGACCTGGAACTTCGGGAAGATGATGTGATGTTGCATGTTTGCTCTACACGGGAGAGCCTCAATCAGACTACCCAATTACAGAATCTATGGGCCGACAAACCCATCCATGATGTTGATATTTGCTATCCCAAGGATTTCACTTTCGACATGCTTTATGGTAGCACGATGTTTGAGTTGGCGGTCGCCTCATTATCAGTTTCGCTTGGAGAATTTTACAGAGCCGGCCAGAGGGTCAAATATGAGGCATTTACCAAAGCTTTTGTCAGTAGCAAAAGAGAAGGTGGAATGAATAGTTATTTTTTACTCAATAAGATAACAGAATGAAAACTATATTGGTGACAGGAGCTGCACGTGGCATTGGAAAAGCCATTGTCAAAAGGTTGTACAGCAGAGGATGCAATGTCATCTTCACCTACAATCGATCAGAGCAGCAAGCCAAAGAATTGGCATCATCTCTCCATGCTGAGGGAAATGGCGCTCAGGTAACGGCACTTCGCTGCAACCTTGCCAATCAAGAGGAGGTTAAAGCAATGGTGGCAGTCAACAAGGATTTGTTTTCCCATATTGACATGCTGGTCAATAATGCAGGCATAATTTCCAATCCCTCGCAACTCTTCCTTTTGGCCAACCTAAATCTTTGGTGGGAAGTGTTTCAGAACAACATCAGATGCGTGGTAAACACGACTCGCTCCGTTCTTCCCTTCATGATAAGAAAAAAGCAGGGTCGCATCGTCAATATCACCTCATTGTCAGGCATATGTGGAGATCCGGGACAGTCAGCCTACGCAGCTTCAAAAGCAGCCATAGCCAATCTGTCGAAAACGCTCGGCAAGGAGTTGGCTCCATTCAATGTCAGTATCAACTGCATAGCTCCGGGACTAATCAATACCGACATGGTCAATCAGGTGACTCGGAAATATGAAAACGATATGCTCACACATACACTCGTCAAAAGAATGGGACAACCTGAAGAAGTGGCCGCATTGGCAGAGTTCCTGTTGTTAGACGCACCCGACTATTTGGTGAACCAGCAGATTGTACTTTCAGGAGGACTATAATGGAAAACAAATTTAACAATAGAGCCGTCATTACCGGTATAGGGACTATTTCTTCTCTTGGAAGAAACGTTAGCGAGACGATAGATAGTTTGGAAAAGAACCGCGTGAACTTCAATGAGGTACCCATCACACGATTTCCCACTAATAATAAGGTCTTAAGAACCAAAAGAATATTTCAGATTCCAGAGGAAGACTATTTAGGCTACAAGGATAAAGACCTGTCTGTGCTTGGCATAGTGACGTGCTTGTGCATTGAACAAGCCATGCATTCAGCCCATGTCTCAAGGGAAGATTTCGCCCATGCAAGAACATCCTTTAGCCTTGGTATGTCGGTCAGCACCACGTTTGTCAGAGAGAAGATCGTTTTCGATAGAGTGATGAAACATCAGCAGGACTGGGAACTCATCAAATACAGCACTCCACGAATGATTTGCGACATGGTCAAAGACTTTGGAGTTAATGGCGTCGTATCTGTCACTTCAACAGCTTGCGCATCAGGAACTACCTCTATCGGGCGAGCTTGTGACCTGATAAGAAATGGCAGGGCAGACTTCGTAATCTGTGGTGGCATTGATATAGTAAGCCAGTTGGCATTTAATGGATTCAATTCTTTGCTGGCCCTTTCGCACCACCAATGTGAGCCTTTTGGCTTGAACCGCGACGGCATGTCTCTGGGCGACGGATGCGCAATGTTTGTGTTGGAGTCATACGAGTCGGCTCTAAGACGACACGCTGATATATATGCAGAAGTGCCGGGGTACTATATCCTAAACGAAGCCTATAACCCCACTTCACCTCACGCAGATGGAATCTATGCTTACAGGTGTATGAAAGAAGCACTCAGAGATTCGGGGCTCACGGTTGATGCCATCGACTATATCAACGCCCATGGCACGGGCACGAAGATGAATGACGGAGCAGAATTCAAGGCCATTGACCGGCTTGCCGAGGAGAAAGCAGAGCCCATTTGCTTTAACTCAACTAAAGGAATGACTGGCCACACGCTTGGCGCTGCAGGCAGTCTAGAAGCACTTGTCTGCATACTAAGCATGCAAAATAACAGCCTATATGGTGACGGCCGTAATTACGATGCCCTATCGTCGCCGAAGTCAATATATGTGAATAGAAACAAGCCCAATACAACAGTCAGGACATGCCTATCCAACTCATTCGCATTTGCAGGCAACATGGCAAGTATCGTGCTCAAAAAATTATAATATAACGATTTGAAAATGGACAAAGTAGAATTAACAAAGAAAGTAAAAAAGATTATCAAACAGAGTTTGGAAGACATCGAGCAGGTGAAGACCATTGAAGACGACACCCCACTTATTGGCACCGAAGTGCATCCGGGAATATTCGAGAATTCCCTATGTGTGCTGGAGGTAACGTCAGGTCTGGTGACGGAATTCGATGTTGACCCATCAATCTTCAACAAGGAGTCTTTCAAGGACGTTAGATCCTTGGTCGACACCATCTATACTGAAATGGAAAAGAATAACAAATAACAGGCAAATAACATCATTAACAGTTTTAACAAAACAGTATTATTATGAAAGAGACTGAGATTATGGAACTGGAGCAGCGCTTCGAGCCTGTAAGCGTCAAGGTTTCCAATACAACCATCAACATTTGCTGCTAAGCAGCATTTTGGAAAGAGTTTGATAACATTTTTCAACATTTAAACCTTCAACGATTATGAAAGAAACTGAAATCATGGAGCTTGAGCAGCGCTTCGAGCCCTTATCAGTTACCGTTAGCGGTTGCCAAGTCAACATCTGCTCATAAACCGATGTTAACTCAATAAGATAAAGCAATCCTGTTATTTGGTCAAGAGGACGTGATAACATGTCCTCTTGATTTTTCAATCTTTTTATAAAATGGAAAATACCCTAAAGAATATCGATTACAAGATAGAGAAAAGGAATACAAATGAGTATATTCTTACTTATCATTCCAGATACTATCAAGTTGGCCAATTGGTCTACGACATCCTCAGAATAGGGAGAGAATGTCAAAATCTGGAATCTCTCAAGAAACAACTCGGAAGAAATGATATCTCACTGAATGAAATTCATGATATCATTACCCTTAAAATCATGCCATTATTCAAAAAAGAAGATAATCCTGAAGACCTGACATATACGAAAGCTTCGAAAGCATATTGGCTCAATAAGAGAATTTTGAAAGGCAGCCAGATCGTAAAGGTCGTCGACTTGCTATCACTGCTATTCGGCAGAACCTTTTATCCAATTCTTGTATTGGCAACCATCGTGAACGTGGTAGCTTACAGCTATGTGCCTTTAAGAGATACCCACTTTACATGGTCTGAGAATGCCATCACCATAATTATTCTTTATGCCCTCTGCTTCCTTATATTCTTTTTGCATGAGACAGGACATGAGGCTGCCGCACAAAAGGCTGGACTTCCTGTGAGAGACATCAATTTCTCAATGTACTATATATTCCCTGTGTTTTATGTCAACTTGGACGACGCATGGAGGAAAAACCTAAGTGAGCGCATTAAGATTAATCTGGGCGGTGTGTATATGCAAGCCCTTGTCAATCTGATTATTCTTGCACTGATGTATGTGGTGCATAACCCATTAGCATTCAACGTACTCTTATACTTGTATTGGACCAACACGGCTACGTTACTGTTCAATTTCATTCCGTTCTTCAAATTCGATGGCTATTGGATTTTGTCTGACCTTCTC
This sequence comes from uncultured Prevotella sp., assembly GCA_938023885.1. Classification (GTDB taxonomy): domain Bacteria; phylum Bacteroidota; class Bacteroidia; order Bacteroidales; family Bacteroidaceae; genus Prevotella. Next base: position 12,076 of record CALJCU010000324.1, read on the forward strand.
AAAGTACCTAACTTGATTGACGCGTCCAATGAATGGTACATGTCATTTGTAGTAAAGAAGAGTCCTTTTGCGGAAGGCCATTCCCTTCAATTGCCAACCGCCAAGAAGACCATCTTTGTGGTGTTCTGTGTGTTGCGGGCTGCATTTATCTCTTTGGGTATCCTATGCTTGTTGGCATGTACTATATACATGGTAATGCACACGGTTTATATGATACAAAACGCATCTTACATGCAGGTTGACAGAAGCATGATTGCTGACATAATGCTGGATGTGCTTTACATTTTAGTCATCTGCTACGCCGTG
>CALJCU010000325.1 GCA_938023885.1 uncultured Prevotella sp.
ATCAAAAGCAAGCAAGAACGCATCAACGAGTTCACGCTTCCTGCCTCCAATCAAGAAAAGTTCGTAGCCCGCTATCTGTTAACTGTGATTGCTATGTCGTTCGCTGCACTCATCGGTTTCTTTGCGGGTGATCTCTTACAATATTTGCTCACGCTCGCCATTGGGCAAGGCCAACAGTCATGGGCTACAGTTCGTTTCGTAAACTTTCTTAAAAGTATACACATGTATTGGAGTAATGGCAACACAGAATTAATCTATTCTTCTACAATCGTATTCTGTACTATCTCTCTACATGCGTTCTTCCTATTCTTAGGCAGTATTTTCCACAAGCAGCCTGTCGTCATGGCTGTATTGACGTGGATAGCATTCACATCTATCGTGCTGTTCTTCCTAGGAGTTATAGGAGAAGCTCTTTCCGGGCTGGATATATCCGGATATGTCATATACATCTATGACTTTTGGTTCAACCTTGTCATTGACCTGCTGAATGTCGTCTTCATCGCATTCTGCTTTTGGTTTGCCTTCCGCAAATACACACGGCTGCAAGTCATCAACAACCGTTGGTTCAATAAATAATCACCTCCATAATATAATAGCATCATGAAAAAGACAATAGCTTTATTCTTCGCTCTCATCACCATTCTCAGCATGTCGGCATGCCGCATCGAGAAAGTATCTGACAGCAAGCAACCGGCTCAGACCTATCATCTAAACATCCGCAACTTCGCTGCAATAAGTAACAGCACCAACTGCGACGTTCATTTCACGCAGTCTAGCACTTATAGTGTTACGCTCAAAGCTACCAAGCGATGGTACGAAAACCACGACATCAACGTAAGTAATGGAGTGCTTACCCTTTCGGAGAAGTCTCAAGAGAGAGAGAAAGGTGTCACTGTGGTGAGCCTTGTCAATAGCGACGGTGGTGCCGAGCTATGGGTCAGTGGCCCAAATCTGAGCGCAGCTCAAATGTACGGCAGTGGAGATTTCAAACTAGAGAGTGATCTCAGGGGTGAGAGCCTCGAGATTGATATCGCCGGCAGCGGAGATACCTGCCTGAAAGGTGTATCGCTCAATGGTGACTTCGAATACAATTTAGCAGGCAGTGGAGACTTAAGGACCGGACTCATCAAGGCTCAGAATGCTAAATTCTCCGTTGCCGGCAGTGGAGACATCCATACGGGCCTTGAGAATGTTAACAACATAGGAATAGGCATTTCCGGTTCCGGTGACGTGGATGCCAATTTCAATAACTGCGGCTATGCGAGTGTGAGCATATCGGGCAGTGGAGATATGACGCTGCAAGGGCAGCTCAAGCGCCTCGACAAGAGCGTATCAGGCAGTGGGGACATCGACACCTCCAGACTGCAGGTCAGTAAATAAAACCGTTTGCTTATGCCATTCAACAATGATAAAGCCATCTATCTGCAGATAGCCGACCGGCTGAGCGACGAGATTCTCGCAGGCTCCTACAAGGCTTTCGACCGCATACCCAGCGTACGCGAATATGCGTCGCAACTTGGCGTCAACGCCAACACGGCGGTCAAGGCCTACGACCAGCTCGCCCAGGAAGGTGTAATCTTCAACAAGCGCGGGATCGGTTATTTTGTAGCTGAAGATGCACAGAGACAAATCAAGACCACACGCCGCACGGCCTTTCTCAAGACCGTGATCCCCGAAGTGGTCAGGCAGATGAAACTGCTCGACATCAACATGGAAGACATCAGAGAGGCGTACGACGCCTGAACATAATTATGAATAAACGAATGAAAATTTCTTTATCCCTTATCCTCCTGTGCTTCTGTGCACTATCCGTCCAGGCTCAGGATATCAAGGACTCGCTCGACCTGCAGGGCATTGAGGTCGTAGCACAGAAGCCGGTGGTGGAGATGACCACTGACAAGATGACCTACAACGTACAGCAGGACGCTGACTCGAAGACGATGTCGCTCCTCGACATGCTGCGCAAGGTGCCTATGGTCACCGTCGACGGACAAGACAACGTCCTGGTGAAAGGCTCTTCCAACTTCAAAGTCTACGTTGACGGCAAGCCCAATCAGATGTTCCAGAGCAATCTCCCGCAAGTCGCCAAGTCGGTGCCTGCCTCCATGGTGCAGAGCGTGGAGGTCATCACCTCTCCCGGAGCCAAGTATGATGCGGAAGGTACGATGGGCGTGCTCGACATCAAGATGGTGCACAACACCGGCAAAGGGAGTACCGACTGCAGCAGTTGCTATAATGGAAATATTACGCTCAATGTAGGCAATCGGGGATGGGGCGGCAGCGCTTATGTCGGTGGACAACAAGGTAAGTTTACTTATAGTTTCAACGCATTCACGAATGACTTCAGAATGAGGGACTTCCAGTTAACCACCACACGTGAACAAAGCACTTCGGTAGGACTTTCAAAGCAGACAAACAGCATGAACTATACCATGAAGCAGCCTTACAACATGGGTAACCTCACGATGGGTTATGAAATCGACTCGCTGCGGAGCATCAATGTCAATGTAGGCGTCAGCGGAGGCAACCAGAACTTCAACAACACCCCTACGAACACGTTTGAGGGTGGTATCTACGGCAACGGCTTCAGCTATCAGTATGATCTCAGTCAGCGTCAACGCTTCATGGGTGTCAACGCTAGTGCCGATTATCAGCGGTGGCTCAACGCAGACCATACGTCGTCGTTCACGCTGAGCTATCTCTACAATTACAATCCATCTCGTAACCGCATACGCACAATCTATAATAATGTGGCGAATGTGACTGGCCTCACGCTCACCAACCTCTTCTCCGATGCACAGACCTGGGGTACAAGCCACACAGCGCAGGCTGACTTAACACTCAACCTCGGTAAGGGTCAGACACTGGAAACCGGTGCGAAGTTTATTCATCGTAACAACAAGAGCGACAGCAAACTCTACGACACGGTGAATGGTGAAGATGTGCTCAATGCCGACAACAGTATCAACTATCGCAATCTCCAGAGCATCGTGGCAGGTTATGCACAGTATAAACTCACAAAGGAGAAATACAACGCTCGCATCGGTCTGCGCTATGAGCATTCTTTGGAGAGCGTGAAATATACGAGCCTCAATTTCCACAAGGATTACGGCAACCTGGTGCCCTCAGGAAGTGTAGGAGTGAACCTCACACCGACCTCAAATCTTGGCCTGACTTACACTATGCGCATTTCTCGTCCGGACATCTCGCGGCTCAATCCATACACCGACCGCACCGACCCTGTAGCCTTGAGCTATGGTAACCCGTCGCTCGCCGTGGTGAAGTCGCACGATGTATCGCTCACTTACAACTTCTTCTCACCCAAGCTAATGTTCAATATCAGCCTCAGCGAAGATTATTGTGGCAATGAAATAGAGAACTATGCATTTGTAGACGCTGAGAATAAATACAACTCGACCTACGCTAACAACGGCAAGAGCAACTCCACTTCGCTTAATGCTTTCGTGCGCATGGTTCTCTCGAAGACTTCTACGGTGATGCTCAACGGAAGTGTGGGCTATGGCGACTGGAAAGCAAAGGAGCTCGACTATCACAACTGGGGTTGGACAGGCAACGCTTACCTCGGTCTGGAGCAGCAACTGCCGTGGAAAGTGAAAGGCACCGCGGGAGTCTTCGCGAATACACGCGACTATAATCTCATGGGATACACAAGTGCCATGCAGTTCCTCAGCGTCTCGCTCACGCGTACCTTCCTCAAGGATCATCTGGAACTGTCTATGCGCTATGTCAACCCATTCGGCAATCGACTAGTAATCAACCAGTACTCAGCCGGCAAGGACTTTAACAGTCGCACCCACATCTCTTTCCCCTTACAGATGGGCATATTCTCTGTGAAGTGGAACTTCGGAAACACGAAGAAGCAGTTTGGTCAGCATGAGAGCAAGATCAACAACGACTTCAACGACTCGCAGAAGAAGGACGGGCCGAAGTCGGGAATAGGTGCTGGAAATATGTAAGGAATAATAGATACAAGAAGAAAAGGAAACAGGCATAACAACTTGTGTTATACCTGTTTTTCTCCATTTTTACATACGCCTGACGAAGAAGAGCACAGCTGACAATTGTGCCACGACACTCACTGCCACCATCGCCCCAAGGCTCCGGTCGTAGAGCACGCCGAGGAGCCAACTTCCTAAAAACCAAGCGATGCCAAAGCAGCACTCGAAGATGCCGTAGCCCGTGGCACGGCTCTGCTTCGGCACCATCGTAGTGACGGCAGCCTTGAGGATAGATTCCTGGGCTCCCATGCCGATACCCCACAGCACCACACCAATAACAGCAGTCGCCACGCTATTCCCCAAGAAAACAAAGACTGCAAAAGGTGCAGCAATGAGTGTGGAGATGACGAGCGACACTGTACCCTGACGATCAAACATCCAGCCAAAGACAAAGGCAGAGGCTGCATCCATGAGCATGGCCAAGGCATAGAGCAATGGCACGACATCAGCTGCGAAGAGGTGCGTACGGGAGAAGTGCATCACGATGAGCGAGTAATCCGCAAAGCCGAAGGCGAAAAGACTGATACCTATAATATATAGGATGAAGCGACGGCTCTTTTTGAAAGGAATGAATTGTTTCGGCTCCGGCTCAAAGTCCTCCGGATGGGGAAACTTCTTATAAGTAATCCACAATAATAATAAGGTAATGGCACCGGGAACAGCGAGGAAAGCGAAGCATGTGCGATAGTCGCTGAATGTATCATCATGCCGCTGCACAAGCATAATAACATAGAGCAGCAACGGTCCAAGGACGGCTCCAATCTGATCGAGCAGTTCCTGGATAGCAAAGCTCTTCCCTACTCCTTCCTGCATAGCTGCAAACGACATGACGGTATCCTTCGCCGGTTTCTTGATGGCCTTGCCAAGTCGCTGCACGATAAGCAATGCACAGGCCAATAACCATCCGTGGCGCCCCACCAAAGCCAATGCCGGCACCGCCACGACATCGAGGGTATAGCCGAAGAGTACCATCGGCCAGTAGCGCTTCGTGCGGTCGGTAAGCCATCCGAAGACATAACGAAGACCATACCCCACCATCTCTCCGAGACCGGATACGAACCCGATGACCGCAGCTGAGGCACCCGTGAGGCTCAGAAACGCTCCACGAATGCTGTTCGCACTCTCGTGTGTCATATCAGAGAAAAGGCTCACCGTGCCAAAAAGCATTATAAAAAACATAGCCGCAGACATCCGTCTGCGGCCCGTTTTATCAGATTTGTTTATCATATTTTACTTTGCATACGCCACGGAGCGCGTCTCACGGATCACCGTGATCTTCACCTGTCCGGGGTATGTCATCTCATTCTGAATCTTCTCCGCAATCTCCGACGAGAGTCTGTTACTCTCCTCATCCGTCATCTTGTCGGCACCGACAATGACGCGTAGCTCGCGTCCTGCCTGTATGGCGTAGGTCTTCGTCACACCGGGATAGCTCATGGCGATAGCCTCAAGGTCATTGAGACGCTTGATATAAGCCTCTACAATCTCACGGCGGGCACCCGGACGGGCACCAGAGATAGCATCGCAGACCTGTACGATAGGAGCAAGCAGCGTCTTCATCTCCACCTCGTCGTGGTGAGCGGCAATAGCATTGACGATGTCCGGCTTCTCATTGTATTTCTCAGCCATCTTGGCGCCGAGCAGCGCATGCGGCAGCTCACTCTCCTCATCAGGCACCTTTCCGATATCGTGGAGCAGACCTGCACGCTTGGCTTTCTTCGGGTTCAGTCCGAGCTCAGCGGCCATCACCGAACAGAGGTTGGCCGTCTCACGCGCATGCTGCAGGAGGTTCTGCCCATAGCTCGAACGGTATTTCATCTTACCGATGATCCGGATGAGCTCCGGGTGCAGGCCATGGATACCAAGGTCGATAGCCGTGCGCTTACCGGTCTCGATAATCTCATTGTCAAGCTGTTTTTTCACCTTGGCAACGACCTCCTCGATACGTGCCGGATGGATACGGCCATCGGCCACAAGCTGGTGGAGCGCCAGACGACAGACCTCACGGCGTACAGGATCAAAGGCTGAGATGACGATTGATTCCGGAGTGTCATCGACGACAATCTCCACGCCACACGCAGCCTCAAGAGCACGGATGTTACGACCCTCACGGCCGATGATACGTCCCTTCATCTCGTCGTTCGGCAACTGTACCACCGAGACCGTGGATTCCGCGACGCTGTCTGCGGCGCAGCGCTGAATTGCGCTCACCACATACTCCTTCGCCTTCTTATCCGCCTCTTCCTTTGCGGCGCTCTCAAGGTCGCGAATCATACGCGCCTTGTCGTGCTTCACATCGTCCTCGATCGAACGAAGCAGGAATTCCTTCGCCTGCTCCACCGAGAGTCCGGCAATGCGCTCCAGCTCTTCCATCCCTCTGTCGTAGAGAGAATCCACCTCACGGCTTCTCGCCGCAATGCTCTCCTCTTTCTGCTGCAAGGTCTGCTCTCTCTTTTCAAGCGCATTCTGCTTCTTGTCGAGATTCTCTTCCTTGCTGAGCACACGATTCTCATAGTGCTGTAACTCCGCGCGCCGCTCTTTGGTCTCCCGCTCCAGTTCGTTCTTCGTCCGGAGCGCTTCTTCCTTGGCTTCGAGCATCGCCTCGCGCTTCTTCGTCTCCGCGGTTTTCAGGGCTTCTTCGATAATCTCGCGGGATTTTACTTCCGCGCTGCCGATCTTGCTCTCATAGTCTTTCTTCCGGTGTTCAATCGCAAGATTCCAGCTCAAAAAAGCCACAATCACCGCCGTGATGACAACTGCAATGATGATTTGTGACACAGAGCACCTCCTTATTCAGTTTTCATGGTACAATTTATTTTCTTATATTGCGCTTTCACTTTGGGCAATAAGTCTATATTAGCAAATCTTAAGAATTATCGCAAGTAAAAGTGCATATTGCATCTCGAATTGCACCGTAGGAGTACCCTTTGCGAAGCAGTGCCGCAAAAATACGCTGTTCTTCCTTCTTCTCGAGGTCTGCGGCATAGTGCCTTTTCTTAAGTTCCCGACAGATTTGCGCGGTCTCATCCGGCGCTTCTTCTTCGAGCAGCTCTTCGATGAGTTCCTTGGAGTAGAAGTCGGAGCGCAGATTGATGTCGAAGAACTTCAGCGCGCCTTCCTTGGTGTGCTTGAGCAGTTCGATGATGGTGTCGTGGGACTCGGGGGAGCGCAGACCCAGGGTGCCGAAGCAGACGGCGTCGGCCTTGGAAACGGCGTCGATGAGTTCGTCGGTGAGCTTGATGTGATCCCAGGCGACGTTCTTGACGATGGTGTATTCCGGAATGCCGTTGGTCAGCGCCACGTCCACGGTGCCGGTCGGGTATTCGTTGGTCTGCACCAAGGTGTTGATGCCGGCCTTGTGGGCGTCGGCGATCAGCTCTGCACCGAGCTCGTCGTTGCCGACTGCGCTGATGGCATAGCCTTCCGCGCCATTCTGCGAGGCATGATAGGCGAAGTTGACGGGGGCGCCGCCGGCACCTCGCCAACCCCAGTAGCTC
>CALJCU010000326.1 GCA_938023885.1 uncultured Prevotella sp.
TCTATGTCATCATTTGTTGAAGATAAAATTGTCATGGACGGTCTCACTTTCGACGACGTCCTCCTTATCCCTGCTTATTCTAATGTACTGCCCAGACAAGTGAGTCTTCAGGCAAGATTCTCACGGCACATCCGGCTCAACATCCCCTTTGTGACAGCCGCTATGGATACTGTCACTGAGTCGTCGATGGCTATTGCTATCGCACGTGAGGGCGGCATCGGTGTCATACATAAGAATATGCCGATCGATGAGCAGGCGCGTCAGGTAGCTATCGTCAAACGTGCCGAGAACGGCATGATCTATGATCCCGTGACCATTCGTCGCGGTAAGACCGTGCGCGATGCCCTTCATATGATGGCTGAATATCATATTGGTGGTATACCTGTTGTGGATGGCAATAACCGTCTCGTCGGTATCGTCACCAACCGCGACCTGCGTTTCGAACGCCATATGGACCGCCTCGTGGACGAGGTGATGACGAAGGAAAACCTCGTCACGACGCACCAGCAGACGGATCTTGCCAATGCTGCACAGATCCTTCAGGAGAACAAGATCGAGAAACTCCCCGTTGTGGACGGTGAGAACCATCTCATTGGACTTATCACTTACAAGGATATCACAAAGGCAAAGGACAAACCCAATGCATGCAAGGATGACAAGGGCCGTCTGCGTGTGGCTGCCGGTGTCGGTGTCACCGTTGATACCCTGGAGCGTGTGCAGGCACTCGTAGATGCGGACGTGGACGCTATCGTCATTGATACAGCTCACGGTCATTCCGCAGGTGTGACTGGCAGACTTCACGAGGTGAAGAACGCGTTCCCACGGCTTGATGTAGTCGTAGGTAATATCGCTACCGGTGAGGCTGCCAGATATCTCTGCGATAATGGTGCTGATGGCGTAAAGGTCGGTATCGGACCGGGTTCAATCTGCACGACGCGTGTCGTAGCAGGTGTAGGTGTACCGCAGCTCTCTGCTGTCTATGATGTCTACAGCGTATTGAAGGACACTGATGTGCCTCTCATCGCCGATGGTGGTCTGCGTTACTCAGGTGATATCGTGAAGGCACTTGCCGCTGGCGGCAACTGCTGCATGATCGGCTCGTTGGTTGCCGGCACCGAGGAGAGCCCGGGCGACACGATCATCTACAACGGCCGTAAGTTCAAGACTTACCGCGGCATGGGCTCGCTCGAGGCTATGGGGCAGAAGAACGGTTCAAAGGACCGCTATTTCCAGAGCGACACGACGGATATTAAGAAACTCGTGCCAGAAGGCATTGCAGGACGCGTGCCTTACAAGGGGACAGTGCAGGAAGTGATCTATCAGCTCTCGGGTGGTCTGCGCTCCGGCATGGGCTACTGCGGTGCTCACGACATTGACGAGCTGCACAATGCTAAGTTCACTCGTATTACCAATGCAGGTGTCCTGGAGAGCCATCCCCATGACATCACTATTACCTCTGAGGCGCCTAACTACTCGCGTCCGGGCGAAGAATAAAGCATGAATATAAGAAAATCATTTTTGTCAGTGGCTGTGGTCATTGTCGCCCTTGCGGCAATGGCTGTGCCGTCAGGAAGGATATCGTCGTCCTTCTCCGCTAAGGCGGATAGTGTAAAGTCCGATGCTGACACATCGAAAAAAGAAGCGGTGGTCCCGCAGTCCTCTGTCATCGATGAAGTGATATGGGTCGTGGGCGATGAGCCCATCCTGAAGTCGGATGTGGAGGAGATGCGTATACAGGGGCTTGCTGAGGGTATCAACTTTGGCAATGACCCCGACTTTTCTATCCCCGAGCAGATTGCAGTTCAGAAGCTTTTCCTGCATCAGGCAGAAATTGATTCTGTCCAGGTGACGGAGTCGGAGATAGCACAAGGCGTTAATCAGCAGATCAACCGTTGGATAGAAATGGCCGGCTCCAAAGAGAAACTGGAGGAATACCGCAAGCAGAGCATCAATGACATGCGCCTGGAGCTGCATGATCAGTTCCGAGACCAGCAACTCATTCAGAAAATGAAAGAAAATCTGGTGAAGGATGTCAAGGTGACACCGGCTGACGTGCGCGCTTATTTCCGTAACCTGCCGGAAGACAGCATCCCTTATGTGCCGACTGAGGTGGAGGTCGAGATTCTTGTCAGCGCCCCGCGTATCAGACAGGCGGAGATCAACCGTGTCAAGGATGAACTGCGTAACTTCACGGACCGTGTGAACAAAGGTGAGACGACATTCTCTACGCTTGCACGTCTCTATTCGGAGGACCCGGGCTCAGCGCGTCAAGGTGGTGAACTGGGATATACAGGAAGAGGACTTCTTGATCCCAACTTCGCTGCTGTGGCTTTTAACCTCACTGATCCTAAGAAGATTTCTAAGATCGTGGAGTCGGAGTTCGGCTATCATATCATCCAACTTATTGACAAGCGAGGTGACAAAATCAACGTGCGCCATATCCTCCTGAAGCCGAAGGTATCACAGGATGAGATTGATGCAGCTACACACAGACTTGACTCTATCTCACGTGATATCCATGCGGGTAAGTTCACGTTTGAGCAGGCCGCATCTTATCTCTCGGATGATAAGGATACACGAAACAACGAGGGACTGATGTCCAACAGTACTTCAAGCGGTATGACCTCCCGCTTCCAGATGAAGGACTTGCCTACGGAGGTGGCGAAAGTCGTCGACACAATGAAAGTGGGCGAGATATCCAAGCCTTTTGAGATGATTAACTCGAAAGGAAAGACCGTTGTGGCCATAGTAAAGCTCAAGAGTCGCGCGCTCGGACACAAGGCAACGATCACGGAAGACTTCCAGGTCATGAAAGATGTCGTGCTCAATAAAGAGCGGGAAAAGACCATTCACGACTGGGTGGTGGATAAGATTAGACATACGTATGTACGTATGCTGCCACAGTATCGGGTGCCGGGAAAATACGAATACCAGGGATGGGTGAAATCTTAAAAAACAGGGGAAGAGCATTGGTGCTCTTCCTTTCTGCCGTTGCAGTCGTCTGTGCGGTGGCTCCTGCAAGGCGGAGAGTCCATAGAGAGGCGGACACGCGCGTCTATCTGAAGCATGCGGATGAACTGAAGTATGACGAGTATGGTCCTAATCCGGATGCTCAGATAGCCAAAGGTCATGTTCATTTCCTCAATAGGGGAGCGACATTGCTCTGCGACAGTGCCTATTATTATCAGGGCACGAACTCTTTCCGTGCCTTTGGTCATGTGCGTTTCCGCCAGGGAGATACATTGTCGCTCTCGTGTGACAATGCCTGGTACGACGGAGAGGGTCAGATGATGGAGGCACGTAAGAATGTCGTGCTTCATCACAGAGGGCAGACATTATATACGGACAGTCTCAATTATGACCGTCTGTACGACAATGCTTATTACTTCAAGGGTGGACGCCTTGTGGACGGAAGAAACAAGTTGTCGTCCGACTGGGGTGAATACAACACAAATACGCGTCAGGCTGTGTTCTATTATGATGTGCAGCTTCACACGCCCAAGAGCCGTGTCTCTACCGATACGCTGTATTACGATTCGCGGAAGTCGATAGCTCATATCGTCGGTATGTATACACCCAATCGCGGTTTGGGCACAGCGGGGCCTTCGCTCATCCACAACAAGGATGGATTGGTGAAAACTACCGATGCGTTTTTCAATACGCGTACGGATCGGGCGCGCCTTTACGGGCGCTCGACAGTGGTGAACAAGGAGAAGACCATCACCGGTGACACATTATATTATAACAGCTCCACGGGACAGAATCATGGCTACGGCAATGTGATTTATGTCGATAAGAAGAACAAGAACAAGCTCACGGCGGGCGAGGTAAACTATAATGAGAAGACCGGACGGGGCTATGCTACGAAGAAGGCGCTTGTCGTTGACTTCTCGCAGAAAGACACACTCTACATGCATGCTGACACGCTTCGTCTTGAGACATTCTATATCAACACAGACAGTGTCTGCCGCAAGGTGCACGGATATAGGCATGCCAGGGCTTATCGTGCTGACTTTCAGGCGATGTGCGACTCGCTGGTCTACGATACGCGCGACTCTTGTCTGACGATGTATAAAGACCCTATCACATGGAGCAATGGACGTCAGCTCACCGGTGAGAAGATTCTTGTCTTCACCAACGACTCTACCGTCCGTGAGGCACATGTCATCGGACAGGCACTTTCCATTGAGCTGATGAAGGACAGTATTCATTATAACCAGATATCGTCCAAGGAGATATATGCTTATTTCAATCATGGTAATATCCGTAGAAGTGATGAAATAAGCATATATCTCCTTGGACGATATCTGG
>CALJCU010000327.1 GCA_938023885.1 uncultured Prevotella sp.
CAATACTATGGCTTTACAAGGAATAGAAGTAGAGGGAGTAATTATCAAGGAATATCCCGCTAAGGAGGGTGTTTCTCAGCGTACGGGCAATGCTTGGAAGTCTCAGGAGTTCGTCATTCAGACAAAGGATCAGTATCCGCGTGCATGTGTCTTCCGTGTGTTCGGTGCCGACAGATTGCAGCAGTTCAATATTCACCAAGGTGACACCGTGCATCTCTGGCTTGATATCAATGCTCGTCCTTGGCAAGACCGCTATTTCAATGACATCAACTGCTATCAGTGCGACCATATCGATCCCAATACTGTGGATACCGGTGCACAGCCTGCCCAGCCCACAAGTCAGTTGGTCTCTGCTCCTGCTGCTCCGGCACAGGGTGCTGCTCAGCCTTCCGCGACGGCTCAGCCTGCAGCCGATCAGGATCTGCTTGGTGGCGACGGTTCCGACGACCTGCCGTTCTAAACGGGTTGGTCGGGGCGTCTTTGCGGTGGCCGGTACAGGAACCGGTCACCGCAGCCAACACCATGTCTTCTGGCGTACATCGCACAATCGTTTGTCGTACGTCGCGTGATTTTCTGACATACGTCGTCCGATTTTCTGACGTACGACAGAAGATGTGATTAGAAAGCATTCGTTCTTTTGCCTGAGTTTTTATGTGGTTATTTCTAGCATTCATGTCAGCAGCGCTTTTAGGCTTTTATGATTCGTTCAAGAAGAAAGCGCTTCAGGGTAATGCTATCATTCCTGTATTGTTTCTTAATACCGTCTTTTGTTCTCTCATTTTTCTGCCACTGATTCTGTTGTCGGCTTCGGGAACTCTTCCCGAAAGTTCGACGTTCCACGTCGGTGAAGGAGGCTGGGAGGTGCACCGTTATATCATTTTGAAGAGTGTCATCGTCTTGTCTTCATGGCTTGCGGGTTATATCGGCATGAAGCATCTGCCATTGACGATTGTCGGGCCTATCAATGCTACACGTCCTGTGATGGTGCTTGTTGGTGCGCTGCTTGTCTTTGGTGAGCGGCTCAATGTCTGGCAGTGGGCCGGTGTGGCAGTGGCTGCGACCTCCTTCTTTATGCTCAGTAAGTCGGGTAAGCGTGAAGGCATCAACTTCGGTCACAACAAATGGATTGGCTGCATCGTCCTGGCGGCTGTTCTCGGTGCGGTCAGCGGACTCTATGATAAATATCTCATGGCTTCACCCGCCGATGGGGGATTAGGGATCGACCGTATGGCTGTACAGTCGTGGTATAATATCTACCAGTCGTTGATGATGCTAGTCATGCTCCTTGTCATCTGGCTTCCACGTCGGGCAAAAGACAAGTTCCACTGGAGCTGGGCCATCACCGGCATCAGTATCTTCCTCTCGGCAGCCGACTTCCTCTATTTCTATGCGCTGAGTCTGCCGGGTGCTATGATATCCATTGTGTCGATGATTCGTCGGAGCAGCGTCGTAGTGAGCTTTCTCTTCGGTGCTGTCTTCTTCCATGAACACAATCTTAAGGCCAAGGCCGTTGACCTGCTATTGGTTCTTTTATCCATGGTTTTATTGTTTATAGGAAGTAAATAGCCGATTTTTTTTGATATTAGGAACAAAACGATTAACTTTGCATCAAAACTGATGTCAGACACGTCAAAACGCTTATACATCTTATTTATATATGGCACAAAATATTTTCAGAGGCTTGGGCATTGCCCTCATCACGCCTTTCACCAAAGAAGGTGAGGTAGACTATAAAGCGCTCGCTAAGCTTGTAGATTACCAGATCAACAACAATGCTGACTTCCTGTGCATTCTTGCAACCACAGCAGAGGCTCCTTGTCTTACACGTGAGGAGAAAGACAAGATAACAGAGGTCATCAGGGATGTCGACAAAGGACGTGTGCCGTTGCTCAAATATTGTGGCGGCAATAATACGCGTGCCGGGATAGACGAGATGAAGTTGACCGACTGGAG
>CALJCU010000328.1 GCA_938023885.1 uncultured Prevotella sp.
AAGAAATAATGGTAATCCATAGATGACAGCTAAACAGCAAAGTACGGTGTTTAGCACGCTGATACGGAAGAAATCAGGGCCGGGACGGAAGTGACTCACGCGCTCTTCTTTCGGTGGATAATAGACATCTACGGGAACAGAATGAATTTTCACACCATGCCAAGATCCAAAAACGATTAGTTCCAACTCAGCCTCATACCGCGAGGTCAAATGTCTGTAGCCATAAAGTTTCTTCAGCGGATAGAGGCGGAAGCCGGTCTGGGTGTCGGGCACTGCATGAAATGTCTCGACAAAGAACCAAAAGTTAGCAAAATGATTGGCAAACTTACTACCTGCGGAACGAACTACACCCCGCGTGTCGCGTTTCCCAAGGATAAAAGACCCCGGCCAACGCTTGTTGGCTTCTAAAAACACAGGAATATCTTTTGCGAGATGCTGCCCGTCGGCATCCATCGTGATGGCATAGGCAAAGCCATCCTCCAGCGCCTGCGAAAAGCCCTGCTTCAGCGCATAGCCTTTTCCTTTGTTCTGAGAATAGGCTACAAGACGAATATCTTTAAGTGCAACGAGTACTTCGTGAGTACCATCAGTGCTTCCATCATCAACGACATAGACATCATCACAATAGTTGAGGACATCTCTAATGACGCGAGCAATCGTTCCCACATTATTGTATGTGGGAATCAATACGCAGATGCCTCTGTCATGGAGGGTCTTTCTTATCGTGTCAAGGTCACTCCGGGAGCTCTGTGCCTTCATCTTCCTTATCAGAATCTTCGTCTATGGGTGCAAAGGTATAACTTATTTTGTATTTTTCATCAATATAACAGTCCTTTCCTGTCCGCAATCCCTGAAGCACATGTAGCAAGTCTCTCTCAAGCACCTTCCGAATATACCACTTGTCCAGCATCGCGATGACACTCGTGAGATGTACCTTATCCTCCTTGATATTATAAATAAAACCGAGAAGAGAGACGCCAAACTCATTGACAACAGCTCCTTTAATGGAATCATTGTCCTGCACAAGCAGGCAGACTCCACTCACACTTCCTTTTTGCATCGTGATGGTGGCATTGTATTCTGCCTTATCCCCGTTTCTTTGAGGAAAATGTTGTTGAGCGGAAGCTTTGGCAGCAAACAACAGACAGGCCAGAAAACTAATGTAAGCTAAAGTCCTTTGCATTGACAGGTATATTTACTTCGACATTTCTTAAAACTATAGACGTAGCATCACCGTTTCTGTCTATCATCTTCACACCATTGACTTCCGACTTCCGCATGTCAAAATAGACGGTGATCGTCTTGAACATTTGCTTCATCGGATTCTTCTTCGGGATAAGTATGGCTTTCCAGCTGTTGCCCTGACCATTCAACGAAACAGTGAAATCTCTGCTGTTGGAGACACAGGTACCCAAGACGCTGCTCATCATGATACGTGTTATCTCTTTGAACAACCTGCTTTGAGCTGCATCGATTTCATTGCTCCCTTGCGTATTCTTCATCCACACAGTCTGACCATTGAGGAGAAAGATGTACTTGTACGGAGATATATACTCCCATCTAAGCTTTGTTGGTTTACTGTAAAGCATACGACCGCGAGACACCATCTTACTCTTGAGCATTTTTAATGTCTTCGTCTGTACGAAGTCGCATTGCATCGTGTTCATCTTAGAGGCAGCAGCATTAATACGCTGCCTTACCTGTGCTTCTGTATAATTCTGAGCGAACGATGCTGATACAGATAAAAGCATCGAGAAAACCAAAAATGTATATTTCAATCTCATCTCCATATTAATCATT
>CALJCU010000329.1 GCA_938023885.1 uncultured Prevotella sp.
GGCCTTGATTATTTATGCGGTAGCGTAATCGCTCCGTCCTCTGAGCTCGCAGTAACGCTCACACTCCATGGTGATGTCATAGCCGAGCATGGCACCGAGCATGAAGTCCTCCTCCGGAGAGAGTTTGTTAAGAGGCTTGTTTACAATTATTCCGACTGCTTCGATGCATTCCTTCTTGCCAAAAAACAAGTTGACAGTGTCTCGTCCTGCCGACCGCAGGATATAGTCAATATGCTTGCGCTCCAATTTTTCTACGGCGTAGGCGGCATAGCATGCGTTGAATGTGTACAGCACCAAACGGCGCACACCTTTCTCGTATTCGTAAATGTGGTTCATCAGAACCTTCATCTCTATGGGATATTCTGGCATGACTTATCTCTTGACCTAAATGTTTGACGTTCTCCTTCCATTTCTTCGTAAGGGCGTTTTACCGTAGGGGCGGCCCCTAATGGCTGCCCTTACGGTGAAAGGATTAGAACCCTAATGTAGGAATCCAGACATTGATGCGATCCTCTGTCTTGTCGTCCTCATTGACATCGTCGAGAGGGAGGCCGATGAAGTGACCGTCAACGACAGAGTCACTGTCGTCATAGGTGTAGCCGTCTGTGGAGACGTTGTTGCCAACCATTGTGGCACCGGCAGCCTCTGCCGCGTCGTACAGCTCTTTCATGCCGCCGCAGAACGTGTCGCTGTACGACTGACTGTCACCGCAGCCGAACACAGCTACTTTCTTGCCGTTCAGTCCTGCCTCTCTCAATACCTTGACACCATCGTACCAGTCATCCTGCATCTCGCCTGCACCCCATGTTGAGGTACCGAGGACGAGATTGTCAGCCTCTTTGACATCTTTGTCAGTAAGGTCTGACACATTGATAACATTTGCGCCCAGCTTCTCGCCGATGGTCTGTGCGATAGCCTCGCAGGTGCCTGTTGATGAACCGTAAACTACAATTGTCTTGCTCATAGTTCCAATACTTTTTTATTTATTATTTTGTTTTCTGGTGGCAAAGGTACTTGATTTATCCCAATGCCACAATACCTAAAAGTAGTGATTCTGATAAAATACCCACTTCTTGGTATCATAATTGAGACAAAAAGCGTACCTTTGTAACAGAAACCAGCAAGCAATAAAAAATCATTTTTTTATGCACAATACTTTTGGGAACGTTTTTACGCTTACATCCTTCGGCGAGAGCCATGGAGCAGCTGTCGGTGGGGTCATTGACGGGATGCCGGCAGGGATAGATATCGATTTCGACTTCATTCAGCATGAGCTCTCGCGTCGTCGCCCGGGTCAGAGCAAGGTGACGACCTCACGCAATGAGTCCGATCAGGTGGAGTTGCTCAGTGGCGTGTTCGAGGGAAAGTCGACGGGGACCCCCATCGGCTTCATCGTACGGAATACGAATCAGCACTCGAAAGACTACAATAATATTCGGGATCTCTTCCGCCCTTCCCATGCCGACTATACCTATTATAATAAATATGGCATCCGTGACCATCGTGGCGGTGGTCGTTCCTCGGCGCGTATCACGATCGCGCGCTGCGTAGGTGGCGCCTTGGCCAAACTCGCGCTCAAACAGTTGGACATATCGGTTCAGGCTTATGTCTCACAGGTGGGTAGTATCGCTTTGGACCGCGACTACCTTCGCTATGACCTCTCCAAGACGGAGGAGAGTGTTGTGCGCTGCCCCGATGAGGAGAAGGCCAAAGAGATGGAAGCACTCATCATGGACGTGAAAGGCAAAGGGGACACCGTGGGCGGTGTTGTGACCTGCGTCATCAAAGGATGTCCTGTAGGCTTGGGTGAACCTGAGTTTGGGAAACTCCATGCACAGTTGGGTGGCGCGATGCTCTCTATCAATGCCGTGAAAGGTTTTGAGATCGGGGATGGCTTCGACATCGTATCGCATCATGGCTCGGAGGTTAATGACATCTTTACGCCCGAAGGGTTGAGGTCGAACCATTCCGGAGGCATACAAGGTGGTATCTCCAATGGTGCAGACATCTTCTTCCGCGTGGCCTTCAAGCCTGTGGCAACCCTGCTTATGCCGCAGCCGACGATTGATATCCATGGCAATGCTACGACGGTAGACGTGCGGGGACGTCATGACCCTTGCGTGGTGCCGCGTGCCGTACCTATCGTAGAGAGCATGGCTGCTATGGTCATCCTCGACAATTATCTGTTGAATAAAACGGTAAAGTTGTAAGATCATGTCTGATAGCGAAGTGATAGATATTGTTGGCGCCTGCAAAGAGCAGGCGGCAGAGATAGCATCTTTGATCATGGAGGCAATGGACTATGACTGTTGTCAGAATTTTGCCGGAGAAGCGCATACGTTGGAGGACTTTCACCGGATGATGATGTCGCTTGTAGAGTTGGATGACAGCCAATATTCTTATCGGAACACTCTCGTGGCATTGGTTGACGGACAGTTGGCCGGATGCTTGGTGGGTTATGATGGCAAGGATCTTCGAAGGCTACGGAAACGGTTCATAGAGAAGGCGTCTGAATATCTGGAACGGGACTTCTCCGATATGGATGATGAGACGCGGGCAGGCGAGTATTACCTTGACTCGTTGTGTGTGAAGTCCGTCTTTCGTAAACGGGGTATCGCAACGAAACTCATTCAGGAAGCCATCAGGTGTCATGGCAGTCAACCGGTAGGTCTGCTTGTCGACCATACCCATCCCTGGGCAGAACGACTCTATCGGGCCGTCGGCTTCGAGTTTATCAATGAGACGAGCTGGGGCGGACACGCCATGAATCATCTGCAATATCCAGCCCAGAAGAAGGGATTTGCCGAATGAATATTTCCTGTAAGATAATTCACCGGACAAAAAAACGGGAGTTGGCTGAAAGAATTTTGTCGATAAAACGTATGACGGCCTGGATATCATTGGGACTGAACCAATGGATATCGGGGTCTTTTTTGAACCATGTCAGCTGTTTGCGCATGTACCGGCGTGTGTTCGACTGTGTCTTCCGGATAGCTTCGTCGAGTGTGATGAGGCCGTTGAGATAATCGAACATCTCTTTGTATCCGACAGTGTTGAGGGCGTTGAGCGACCGTTTGTCGTAGACGGATAAGGCCTCTTCGATGAGACCGTCTTTCACCATTTGAAGGACGCGGGCATTGATACGCTCGTACATCTTTTCACGCGGCCGGTTCAGACCCGTCTTGATGATGCGGAAAGGCCGTTGCCTGACAGAGCCTTTGCGATAGAATGAGTAAGGGTGTCCTGACTGATGGCATATCTCCAGGGCATGGACGACGCGCCGCGGATTATTCTTGTCCACAATGGCCCAGTATTCCGGGTCCAGAAGGTGGAGCTCTTCGACAAGCTTAGGAAGACCTTCTGTTTGTAACCTTTGTTTCATCCATTGTCGTGTTTCTTCATTGACCGTGGGGATGTCGTCGATCCCTTTGCAGACGGCATCGATATACATCATGCTGCCGCCCGTGAGGAGGAGCGAGGAATGGCGTGTATCGTCCTCTGAGCCATTAAAAAGTCGCTCTATGAGGGAGAGGCACTCTTTCTCATAGAGCGAAGCGCTATAATAATCGTCGATGGAGCGGTTACCGACGAAATAATGTCTAACTTCTTTCTGTTGCTGTGGGGTAGGGGCTGCGGTACCTACAGGTATCTCTTTATATATCTGACGTGAGTCAGCATTGATGACCGGAGAGTCAAGATGCTTGGCAATGGTCAGTGCAGCTTCGCTCTTGCCTACACCCGTGGGTCCGAGAAGTACAAACAAAGTATTCAATTTAGCGAATAAAGCTATTGGATGGTGCTATCGGATGATACCTCGTTTAGAGGTTGAGATAAAGTCAATGATATACTGAATTTCCGGTGTCACCTGCAACTCGCTCTGCACTTTCTTCAGTCCGTCAGCGATGATACCCTCACTGTAGATGATCCGGTAAGCATTGTGGATGAGTTCGATGAGGTCGTTGCTGAAGCCGTGTCGGCGCAGGCCCACGAGATTGACGCCAGCATAGCGTGTCGGTTCCTTGCCGGCGATGATATAAGGAGGAATATCCTGACTGAAACGACAGCCACCTTGGATCATTACGAATCCGCCAATCTTACAGAACTGATGGCAGAGCACCGTAGCAGAGATGACGGCATTGTCATCGATGTTCACCTCACCGGCGAACTTCGTGGAGTTGCCGATGATACAGTTGTTACCTAAGACGCAGTCGTGAGCCAGATGCATGTTCTCCATCAGGAGGTTATTGTTGCCTACCACGGTTTTTTCTTTCGAGGCTGTGCCACGAGAGATTGTGACATTCTCGCGGATGCTGTTATTGTCACCGATGAAGCACTGTGAGTCCTCACCTCTGAACTTCAGATCCTGCGGCTTGGTGGAGAGACTGGCACCGGGGAAGATCTCGTTGTTGTTGCCTATTCTTGCACCGTAGTTGATGGTAACACCGTTGTGTAGCACGTTGTTGTCGCCGAGAAATGTGTTCTTGTCAATGAAACAAAACGGGCCGATAACATTGTTGTCACCAAGTTTTGCATCCGGATCAACGAATGCCAATGGGCTTATCTGATTCATAGTCTGTTGCTAAGCATTTACAATTCTTCGTTCCTCACTTATATCATTCTTCATTTTTCGCGATTTGTGCAGTGAATGTAGCTTCTGATACGACATGATCTCCCACGAACATGTAGCCTTTCATGGAACTGATGCCGTGGCGGACGGGGCCGAGGAGCTCGACGCGGAAGAGCAGTGTGTCACCAGGCACAACCTTGTGACGGAACTTCACGCCATCGATCTTCAGGAAGTAAGTGGACCATTTCTCCGGATCTTTCAGCTGACTGAGTACTAGCAGTCCGCCGCACTGTGCCATAGCCTCAATCTGAAGCACACCCGGCATCACAGGCTCCTGTGGGAAGTGTCCCTGGAAGAAAGGCTCGTCGGCTGTGACATTCTTAACGCCTATGATAGTCGTGGCTCCCATGGCGATGATCTTGTCCACGAGCTGCATGGGGTAACGGTGGGGTAAGAGCTGACGGATACGGATGTTATCCATCAACGGTTCCTCGTTGGGGTCGTAGATTGGTGCCTGAACCTCGTGCCTGCGTATTTCTTTGCGCATGAGACGGGCGAACTTGTTGTTAACCGTGTGCCCTGGACGCGTAGCGATGATACGTCCTTTGATAGGCTTGCCGATGAGCGCCATGTCACCGATGATATCGAGCAGCTTATGACGAGTGCACTCGTTGTCCCATTGCAGGGGATGGTGCTGGATATATCCTATCTTCGTAGCATCGATATGTGGCACGTGAAGGAAGTCGGCGAGCTTATCGAGTTTTGCCTGCTCAACCTGCTGTTCATAGATGACGATGGCATTGTCGAGGTCACCGCCTTTGATGAGGTTTGCCTCAAGCAGTGGGACGATGTCGCGTACGAAGACGAAGGTGCGGGCCGGAGCAATATCGGTAGCATACTTGTCAATACTGTCGAGGGTAGCAAACTGTGAGCTGATAAACTTAGAGTTGAATGAGCACATCGCCGTGATGGAGAAGTCCATATCGGGGAGGATCGTGATAACGGATCCCGTCTCTTCATCGCGAACCTCTATCTTTTTACGGATGATATAATAGTCTTTCGGTGCGTTTTGACTGACGATACCCACTTTCTGAATCTGCTTCACATACTCGTCGGCGGCACCATCAAGGATAGGAAACTCCGGGCCATTGACTTGGATGAGGCAGTTGTCGATGCCCATGGCGTAGAGAGCTGACATGCCATGCTCTACAGTAGAGACCCTTGCTTCACCTTTCTGAAGGACAGTGCCACGGTGAGTGTCCACGACATTCTCAGCGATGGCCTCAATGACAGGTTGCCCCTCAAGGTCGATTCGTTGAATCTTATAACCTGTATTCTCGGGTGCCGGGTTGAATGTCGCCGTCAGGTTCAGACCCGTATGGAGCCCCTTTCCGAAGAGAGAAAAGCTCCCTCCCAGTGTCTTCTGTTTTTCTGCGTCCATATCTTGTTTTTCTTTGTCCATTTTCGGATGTGTCATTATTTTGATACATCTTTCTTTAATTCCTCTACCTCTTTTTGCAGTGCATCGAGCTGTTTGTAAAGCTCTGGAAGCCTGTTCACCAGTGCGTGACTTCTGAAGAAAGTCATCTTGCCTACAGGAGGCGTGCCGATGAGTGTCTGGTTGCTCTTGATAGACGAGGGAGTACCTGACTGTGCACCGAGGAGCACCTTGTCGCCAATCCTGATGTGCCCCGAGACGCCTACCTGTCCACCGAACATACACCACTGTCCGACGGTTGTGGAACCTGCCACACCGACCTGTGCTGACATCACCGTGTTCTCACCGATATCAGTGTTATGGGCGATCTGCACGAGGTTATCGAGTTTGACACCCTTGCGTACGGTCGTCGTACCCATCGTTGAGCGGTCGATACAGGTGTTGGCACCAATCTCTACATTGTCCTCTATCGTCACAATGCCGAGCTGCGGAATCTTATCGTATTGATTGGTCTCGGGATTAGGAGCGAATCCAAATCCGTCAGCACCGATGACAGCACCCGAATGCATGGTGACATTGTTGCCGATGCGGCAACCGTGGTAAATGCTCACATGGGGATAGAAGAGACAGCCGTTGCCTATCTTCGCATTCTCCATGATGGTGACATTCGGATAGATCTGACAGTCATCGCCAATCTCCACCCCATCACCGATATAAGCAAAGGCTCCTACGTAGCAATCCTTGCCTATCTTGGCTTTCGGTGAGATAAATGCGAGCGGATCGACACCTTTCTTCTTTGGGAGACTTGAGGCATAGAGTTGCAAGAGCTTGGCCACACAGTCGCGCGCATTCTTCACACGGATGATGGTCGTCTTTACAGGATGCTCGAAATTGAGACTGTCGTCCACGAGGACGATGCTTGCCTTCGTGTCGTAGATATATTGAATATATTTGGGATTAGCAAGGAAAGAGATAGAACCTGGTATTCCATCCTCAATCTTTGTGAAGGTATGCACCGTAGCATTTTCGTCTCCTTCCACACGGCCCTGAATGAACTGGGCTATCTGTTTAGCAGAAAAATTCATTTATTGCAATAGCGTTAAGATATGACGTTTGTGAAGCGTCTTGTCATGAAATGTTTCTGCAAAAATAATGATTTTCTCTCTAATATTAGGAATGTCGATAGATTATTTGTGATTTTTATAACGCAAATGGCGCATAATTGCACACTTATACGCCGTTTGTGAATAAAATTAGAGTGCCTCAAGCTCTTTCTGCATTTGCCGTTGCAGTTTTCTTGCTTTATCTCTTGCAGCTTCTGCGAAATACTCATCGTGACCCGCGTAGATGATGCCGCGACTGGAGTTGACGAGGAGTCCACAGTCTTTGATCATACCGTACTTGCATACTTCTTGCAAGCTGCCGCCCTGTGTACCAACACCGGGAACGAGCAGGAAATGATTCGGGGCTACCTTACGGATATCTTCAAACATGTGACCTTGTGTGGCTCCAACAACATACATCATATTATTTTCTGTGCCCCACTGCTGTGTTTTCTTGATGACTTTCTCGAAGAGGCGTTCGCCGTCCTTATTTTCTGTGAGCTGGAAGTCGTGGCTGCCTTTGTTACTTGTCAAAGCCAGGACGATTGTCCATTTATCCTTATGTTCGAGGAACGGCGTGAGGCTGTCCTCACCCATGTAGGGAGCCACTGTAAGGGCATCGACACCGAGGCTTCCGAAGAACGACCTGGCATACATTGCCGATGTATTTCCGATGTCGCCGCGCTTGGCGTCAGCGATGATGAAGTGTCTGGGATAAGCCTCGCGGAGATAGTTGATGGTTTTCACGAGTGCGTTCATGCCATTGAGCCCATAGCACTCATAGAAAGCGAGGTTAGGCTTATATGCTACGCAGTAAGTGGCAGTTGCATCAATGATAGCCTTGTTGAACTCGAAGATGGCATCCTTGTTATCCTTCAGAAAGTCGGGCATCTTATTGATGTCCGTGTCAAGTCCTACACAGAGAAACGACTTCTTTTCAAAGATTTCCTTGACAAGTTGCTGCCTGTTCATGATTATTAATGATTTATTATTTAGTGTTCTCTGTCTTGGGTTTCTCCACAGCCTTCTCTTTCGAGTAATCTTCTTTCTTACGTGTCCGGAATCGTGCCATGATAATATTAATTAAAGTTCGCTTTCCTTGAGTTTCTCTGCGTTCTCTGCCACAGTGAGGTGGTCGATCATGTCCTGGATATTTCCGTTCATGAATCCTTGCAGATCGTGGATGGTGTATCCAATACGGTGGTCGGTGACACGTCCCTGCGGATAGTTGTAGGTACGGATCTTTGCCGAGCGGTCACCTGTAGAGACAAGTGACTTACGACGGTTCTGAATGTCACCCACATACTTGGCATGTTCACGGTCGTAGACGAAGGTATAGAGGCGGCTCAAGGCACGCTCCTTGTTTTTCGGCTGGTCACGTGTCTCGGTACATTCGATGAGGATCTCTTCCTCCTCGCCTGTCTCCGAATTTTTCCACGGATAACGCAGACGCACACCGGAGCTCACCTTATTAACGTTTTGGCCACCGGCACCACTGGAGCGGAATGTATCCCATTTGATCTTGCTCTCGTCGATGTGCACCTCGAACTTCTCAGCTTCTGGCAACACAGCCACCGTCGCAGCACTCGTGTGCATACGACCCTGTGTCTCTGTGGCGGGCACACGCTGTACGCGGTGCACGCCCGACTCATATTTGAGCGTGCCGTAGACATTGTCTCCACTCACGGCGAAGTCGATCTCCTTGTATCCGCCTGCGGCACCTTCATTGAAGGATGTGACACTCACGGTCCATCCCTTGGAGTCACAGAAGCGTCTGTACATATTGAAGAGGTCGCCGGCGAAGAGCGCGGCCTCGTCGCCC
The DNA here is from genome assembly GCA_938023885.1 of uncultured Prevotella sp. Lineage (GTDB taxonomy): Bacteria > Bacteroidota > Bacteroidia > Bacteroidales > Bacteroidaceae > Prevotella. The sequence continues at coordinate 8,931 of CALJCU010000329.1, forward strand.
CCCGTACCCGCACGGATCTCCATCTGCACGTTCTTCGCGTCTTCGGGATCCTTCGGCACAAGCAGCATCTTAATCTCTTCCTCAAGCTTCGGCTGCAGTTCTTCGTTCTCCTGTAGTTCTTCCCTTGCCATGGCTTTCATGTCGGGATCGCTCTCGTTGACGATGATATCTTTCGACTCTTTGACAGCGTTGAGGCAGGCAACATAACGCTTGCGGGCGTCCATGATGTCGCCGAGCTCCTTATATTCCTTAGTCAACTTGACATACCTGCTCTGGTCAGCGATGACCTCAGGATCAGTGATAAGCGTCGATACCTCCTCGTACCGGGCCTCCAGTCCGTCAAGTTTCTGTAGTATTGAGTTTTTTTCTTCAGCCATTATCTTTCTATAACCTTCAGGCATTATCTAATTTAAGTCGCCTATATTAATAGTTGAATTCTCCGTATTCTGATTTGATGGTCAGCGAGCGCTTTCCTTCCTCGATGTGTCCGATGACCTGTGCATTGATGTTGAAACTCTTGCTCACGGCAATGACCTTGTCGGCCATCTCCGGACGGACATAGATCTCCATACGGTGACCCATGTTGAACACCTGGTACATCTCTTTCCAGTCGGTACAGGAGCAGTCGTGGATAATCTTGAACAGTGGGGGAACGGGGAACATATTGTCTTTGACGACGCGGCAGTTCTCATCTACAAAATGCAACACCTTGGTCTGTGCGCCACCCGTGCAGTGTACCATTCCATGAATCTCCGGACGCATCTCGTCAAGCAGTCGTTTGATGACAGGAGCATAAGTGCGGGTGGGGGAGAGCACGAGTTGTCCGGCATCGGCATCGAAACCGTCAATCTTATCCGTGAGGTGATACTTGCCGCTGTAGACGAGCTCATCGGGTACGGCGTGGTCGTAGCTCTCCGGGAACTTCTCAGCGAGATACTTGGCAAAGACATCGTGGCGTGCACTTGTCAGTCCATTGCTTCCCATGCCTCCGTTGTAACGGTCTTCGTAGGTAGCCTGACCTGTAGAGCTCAGGCCCACAATGACATCGCCCGGGCGGATATTGGCGTTGTTTATGACGTCGCTGCGTTTCATGCGGCAGGTGACGGTGGAGTCGACGATGATCGTTCTCACGAGGTCACCGACATCAGCCGTCTCACCACCGGTGGGATAGATACCGACACCCATGTCGCGAAGCTGGGCGAGGAACTCATCGGTGCCGTTGATGACAGCAGAGATGACCTCACCGGGTACGAGCATCTTGTTTCGGCCTATCGTGGAGGACACGAGAATATTGTCCACGGCACCTACACAGAGCAGGTCATCTGTGTTCATTACCACAGCATCTTGAGCGATACCTTTCCATACACTCAGGTCACCGGTCTCTTTCCAATACATATAAGCCAGTGACGATTTCGTGCCGGCACCGTCAGCGTGCATGATATTGCAATAGTCCGGATCTCCACCGAGCGTGTCGGGGATAATCTTACAGAAAGCCTGCGGGAAGATACCCTTATCGATGTTTTTGATAGCGTTGTGAACATCTTCTTTGGCGGCAGATACACCGCGCATCATATATCTGTTATTCATATTCCTCTATTCTCGATACTTAATTTCTAACTCTTAACTCCTCACCATCACCTGTTCCAGAACTCCCAGCTTGCGAAAGCCTGGAGGAGGAGCATCTCGAGGCCGTTCTTCACGACAGCACCTTTCTTCTTTCCCTTGTTGAGGAACAGCGTCTCATCGGGGTTATAGATGAGGTCATAGAGCAGCGTGTGATTGTCCATAGCATCGTAGGGAAGGTCCGGACACTCGTCTGCGTGTGGGAACATGCCACAAGGCGTACAGTTGACAATGACATTGTATTCCTTGATCATCTCCGGGGTAATATCCGCATATCTTATGGCACCGTCCTTCCCCGTCCGGCTCACTTTGAGTGTCTTGAGCTTCAGCGATCTCAGTCCGAACTCGACGGCTTTTGAAGCGCCGCCTGTACCGAGGATGAGAGCTTTCTTATGATACGATTCCAGCATCGGCTCGATGCTGCGCGTGAATCCTGTCACATCACTGTTGTAACCTTTGAGTACCGTTTTCTTTCCTTTGTGCTCCACCTTGATGACGTTGACAGCTCCTATCTCACTGGCTTCAGGACTGAGTTCATCGAGATAGCTGATTACTTTCTCCTTGTATGGAATGGTCACGTTGAGACCACGGAGCTCGGGATTGGTGTCCAAGATTTCGGGTAATTGTTCAATGGTGGGTATCTCATAGTTCTCATACACAGCATCAATGCCTTCGTTCTTGAACTTTTCATTGAAATAGCTGATGGAGAACGAGTGTTCCAGAGGGTAGCCTATCAATCCGTATTTATCCATAATGACGAAAGTTAAGTTTGAGAATCTTTATTATTTTTCAGCAAAATACAAGGTGCATATTCCGAAGGTGAGCCTTTTGAAACTTACTTTGGAGAATCCGGCCTTTTTCAATATCCCCACCATCGTCTCTCCCTGGGGAAATGCCTCGATGGTGGCCGTGAGATAGCTGTAAGCACTGTTGTCCTTGCTGATAAGTTTCCCGTAGACAGGCAGTATTGTGTGGGAATAGATATGGAACAGTTGTTTCATGGGGAAAGAGACAGGTGTTGTGAGTTCT
>CALJCU010000330.1 GCA_938023885.1 uncultured Prevotella sp.
CTCTCTTTTTTGTCACTGGTTTGTCACTCGAGGCTCAATCAGTTTGTCACTTGAGCCGATTTTTGTCACTCGTGTCAGTTACCTAAAAATCTCATTATCAGGGACTTTAAAAATAAGGCGTATTTTGTGCGGAATCCTTTCAAGTTACGCTTACAGAATGTGATTGAAAGGGGCACATTTCGAGTGTCGTACTATGAATTTTAGGCTCTTGTCTACCGGGACTATACCTTGAATTGCGCTTGCCTTTATATATAATTATGTGGAAGATGTCTTGATACCAACTCATTTCAGAACAGCTCTCATGTCGTTAATCTCAACTGTTCTGTCTTGGTAGTCATTGTCTAAAGATTATCTGGTCAGTTAAGTTTGCCTGTCAGATATTCTTTTCTCAGAATTTCATATACATAAGACGGACTCTGAATATATAGTTCCGTGTCTTTGTTCTGCAAAAGAGAAAAGGTCTTAGAGTTGTATATGACATTCAATGCGGACGGAATGTCAAGATTAAAGTCCTTTGTCAGAAACTCAGACATCTCGTCGACCGTGTGATTTACTAGAAACGTAGCTTGCTGATCCTTTGTCATTTTATCCTCCTTAGCAATGCAATTGCTTTTTCTGTACCAAAATAATATTGATTGTTGAGATGTCGAAATTCAGGCATCTTTGCCAGTTCGTCTATATTCAGAGAGCTCTCCTCGTACCGACTAAGCAGATAAGCTACACCATCATTGGCTATTGGTCAAATATGCCTCGTCAAATTCATATTCCTGGACGATAGAAGAACCTCCAAAGATAAGAGCTTTCTTTTCGCCCATCTTTTGAGCTTGATCAAATATATCAGTCAGATAGAATCCCTGTCCGAAGTCTTTCCATGGATTGGATTTTGAAATGTCAATCCTGTCAAAGTTGACGTTTGTGCCATGATAGAGTCTCATGCTAGCTGCCCCCCATTCTTTAGACATAATGCTTTAAGATCATCCACGGCATCGTCTATGGACTGCAAATGCTCAATGTCGTAATAATCATTGAGGAATTGAATGCCTTTAAAGTTCCATAGGTAATGGAATGCTGACTGGATGTCAAGACTAAAGCGTTTGGCAAAAGCCCTGATCACTGCATTTATGTATGGAATCTTAAACTTATCGTTCATGTTGCACTAAAATTGTTATTACCCTCCCAAATATACGGCTTCTTTTTTATTCTCACAAGTTTTATTAGTAAAATCTTCTGTTTTGACTCCGGTCATGCTCTTCATTCTCTATTATAGTTCTGATTAGTCGCAAAAGTAGGCTCAGCAAGGAAACGAGGAAAGGAATCCAAAAGAAATTATCCAAATTTATTGATTAGTACCGGCTGAGTATGTAAGACCCTCGGATAAGCTTCGTCAGCAAGCAATATGTCTGCTGGATGAGTAGGCGAGAAGAGTGAACAAAGAAGGCTGCGATATACGCAGCCTCCTATCAGTTCTTTTTATAGTGCAGTATGCAAGCATATAGCTTTCAAGTGCACTTTCTCTTTGCAAAGTTATATGTAATTCTTCTATTGGGAAAGTGATAAGTCAAATAAAACAGGTACTTATGTCAGAACAGTTCCTTCAGATTCATCGACAGAAATGCCTCTGCGGGTATTCCAGACCGGCCGACGATGACCGAGAGCCGCGGATGAAACTTGTCCTGAAAGACATGAAGGCCATGTGTGTCCTGCTCATCGTTGCTCTTTACCTCTATGGCAATAACCTGGCTTTTCTTCTGGAGGATGAAGTCTACCTCATCATTGCCGTCACGCCAGTAATAGAGTGAGAGACGGTGACGGAAGGCCTCATTCATGAGGTGGCTGCCGACTGCTGACTCAAAGATGCGCCCCCATAGCTTTCTGTCCAAGACGGCCTGACTGAAATCCTTATTCACGAATACGGTTTTCAGTGCGTTGTTGAATACCTGGTATTTAGGGATGCTGGTGCGCTTCCTTGCCATGTCATTGGAGTATTTCTGCAGACCGCCAACCAGTCCTGCCTGTTCCAGCAGGTTCAGATATCCCGACAGTGTCGTCGTGTTCTTTGCATCCTGCAGCTGCCCCAGCATCTTGGTTAGGGATACGATCTCTCCCGAATAAGCCGATGCAAGTTCGAAGGTCTGTTTCAGCAAAGCCGGTTTGGTGATTACCGTGTTCTGAAGGATGTCCTTATTGATCGTGGCGTCAACGATGGCTGACTGAACATAATCTCTCCAACGGTCCTCATCCTCTATCAGCGTTGCACTGCCGGGATATCCGCCGTAGAAGACATACTGATCCAAAGACCATCCAAAGGCGTCGTGCATCTCCGCATAGGACCAGTGCCCCATGCGTATCTCCTCATAACGGCCTGCCATGGAGTCGGCAAGTCCTTTCTCCAGAAGTACACGTGAGGAGCCGAGGAGAAGGACCTTGACAGAAACGTCCTGATAGGAATCCATATCCCATTCCTTCTTGACGATCTCACTCCAGCCCTGGATTTTCTGGATCTCATCTATGACAAGCACGACCTCTGAAGCTTTCTGTACCCGCAGCAGCACACGCGCCTGTTCCCAGCAATCACTGATCCACGCGCGGTTACTTGCCGGTATGTCGTCGGCCAGGAAAAGCAGATGAGGAATAGCAATTTCCTTCAATACCTGCTTGACCACAGTTGACTTACCTACCTGTCTTGGTCCCATGACGACCTGAATGAACTTTCTCGGTTCCTCCAGCCGCCTCTTGATGATATTGTATTCTTGTCTTGTGAACATGTTCGTCTGAATAAAAGTGAGTAAATGATGCATGCCTTCTGAGTAATTTTACTCAATACATTGAGTAAAACACTTCGTCGTTGGCAAAGATAGGACTATTTTCTCAATTAGCAAAGTTTTCACAGACTTTTTAGGCAGTTAGCACGTACAGTATTATTGTCTACCAACGATGTGATGGCATTGAGCAGCTGGTTGATCAGTCTTTTCTGTTCATTCTTAGTTATATTTGTCTCCCATCATCTGTTGTACTGTCCTTACGCCTCTGAGATAGTCATCGATGCGGAGTGTGGCATCACGAATGCTGAACAGATTCTTGTCGAAACCCTCAGGCAGCCATTGGGTGTAGCTGGTTGCTTCTTCATAGTCATCATCAGGATGTTGGAGCAGGTCGAGTATCCTGCGGTATCCATCGGCACCGCCCACATCATCGGGTGGGCATGCATTCTCACCGCCGAGCAGATCAACGTCAGGGTCGCTCTTAGGACTGTAACGATGCACTTCCATCAGTTTTATCTCGTGCCTCCAATCATCTCCGAGGTCGTAGACATAGGTTATGGTGTCTCCTCTCTTCTTGATGACATCGCCTAAGGTAACCATTGACCAGTCGATGTATTGTTCCCCGAGTTCATCGCCCCATTCATTCTCATGGTACTCAACTGCCTCCTTGCGTGCGTAGGTCGTCTTGCCTTGCTCGAACTCCTCCTGGTGATAGCCTACCCAGCCCATAGCCCTAAGAATGATATGGGCAAGATGGCAGAGACGTATATCGGACGGGACACCCAATCTCCGGTAAATATTCAGAGGTGCATCCATAAGCGTGACCTTGAGAATAAACTCACGTGGGGGCTTTCTCGGGTCATATATCAAGGGTATGTGTTCTATCTTGTTAGCCATAGTGCAAAGTTGTCGTTCATTGGGCACATAAATTATGATTGTCTCCGCAAATTTACGACTTCTTTTTTGTCCTCACAAAATAAATTATCTAAATCTTCTATGCGAGATCCAAATGAAAAACTGCTTTTGTCCCTAATCTACCTCATCACGGTTCTCATGAGTTATAGACCTTCTTCTATTGACAAAGATAGGACTATTCTCTCAAATATCTAAGTTTCTTCAATATTTACCAAAAGAAAAACTTCGCATTCTAATCCACAGATAGGGGGAATATCTTTGCGATATCGTATGATACTCAGGATCATTACTGATGACCACTAAGCTGTTCGAAATGGCAGAAAGATATCTCCACCCTGATCTCGACTTGTCTTATTATGATATGGCTTTTTCACCTAGTGTTATTCTCTATTTTTTTTGTCACTCGTATGTCACTTGGATGCTCTTCTCTTTTTAAAATTTCAGCTTTACGGTTTACTTCGTACTACTTTATCCTTTTATA
>CALJCU010000331.1 GCA_938023885.1 uncultured Prevotella sp.
ATAGAAGCGGGTCTGCGTCTCACGGAGCGCAATCTCCATGTCCGACATCTGCAGCACCTGGTCAGGATGATAAGGCGAGACACGAAGCGCCTGCCCGCCATCGACAATATATTTACCCAATCCCAAGGCCAGCGAGGCAATGCCATCCTCAGCTTTCTCTTCACCGATAGGGTAATAATTGAGCGAGCGCAGCACGCCTGAGATATTAGGATAGTACCTGCCGCCATAATCTTTACCTACTACTTCCTGCAAAATCACCGCCATCTTCTCCTGATCGATGACATTGCTCGTAGCCGTCATGTAAGCCTTCGAGTCACGGTAGAACACTGAGGCATACACCGCCTTGATAGCTGCGGCAAGCATGCGAAGCATCTCCTGCCGGTCATCGAGGTGTGGTATCATATAGGTGGAATAGATGCCTGCAAAGGGCTGGTAGTGGCTGTCCTCCAGGAGTGAGCTCGACCGGATGGCGACAGGACTGTTCGTGGCATCGAAGAAAGTGAAGAAGTCTGCAATGTAACTGTCGGGCAACTGCGCCTTCAGGAACTGTGCGAGAATCTCCTCATCAGGAGCGTCTCCCAGTGCTAACGGGTAGAGGTTATTGTTCTCCATGAACTGGTCGAAGATGTCGGTGCAGAGCACGACGGTCTTTGGGATGCGCACCGTGGCACCGGGGAACTGGTTCATCTCAGGGTGCATCTTAATGATGTTGTCGAGGAATGCCAAACCACGGCCCTTGCCGCCGAGAGATCCGTCACCGATACGCGCAAAGTGAGCATAGCGGTCAAACTTACCCCTATCGAAGACTGCCACGATGCCGATGTTCTTCATGTGGCGGTACTGTACGATAGCATCGAAGATGATCTGCCGGTGAGCGTCCACATCCTGCAGCTTGTGCCATGTCACCTGCTTGAGAAAATTACTCACGGGGAAGATGGCACGCGCACAGAGCCAACGACTGATGTGGTTGCGCGAGACATGGTAGAGCATCGAGTCGGACGGTATCCTGAAGATGTTGTCCTGCAACTGCTTGAGTGTACTGACGCGCGCTATCTCCTTATGGGTCCCCGGGTCGCGGAAGATAAAGTCGCCAAAGCCCATATGCTCTTCTAAAAGGTGGCGGAGCTCCAGGGAGAGCATCTTCGAGTTCTTGTCCACGAAATGGAAATGTTCTTTCTCTGCCCGTTCCTTGTTTGCCGACTCCGAGCTCTCCATGATGAGCGGCACATATTCGTCCTCCTTGCGGATGCTCTCCAGAAGCCTGAAGCCTGCCTCGGGGTCGCGCTGACCATCTCTTGGGAAGCGCACGTCACTGATGACGCCCAGACAGTTGTCCTTATACCTATTATATATACGTATAGCCTCCTCATAGGTGCGTGCCAACACGACCTTTGGCCGTCCGCGCATACGCAGGGTTGCGGCATGAGGATTGAGTGCCTCGGTAGCAAAGTTCTTACTCTGTTGGAGGATATAGTTGTAGAGATTAGGAAGAATAGACGAATAGAAACGGATAGAGTCCTCAACCAAGAGAATCATCTGTACGCCCGCCTCCTTCACGTCGTGTGCGATGTTCATCTTGTCCTCAATGAGCTTGATAATAGACAGAATGAGATTTGTGTTGCCAAGCCAGCAGAAGACATAGTCGAAGATGCTCAGATCCTCATCCTCCATGCGTCGCGTGATGCCGTGAGAGAATGGCGTGAGGACGATACAGTGAATTTCCGGGAACTTTGTCTTAATAGCGCGTGCCACGGTAAACGCGTCGTTGTCGGCATTGCCCGGCATGCAGAGGACGAGGTCGATACTTGTCGTGGCAAGCACTTTGCCTGCCTCCTCAATCGTAGAGACCTGAGTGAACGTTGGCGGATAGCGAAGTCCGAGCTCCATATATTCATCGTAGATCTTCTCCTCCACGCGCCCGTCGTCCTCAAGCATGAAGGCATCATAGGGATTAGCGACAATCAGCACATTATAGATATGACGTGTCATAATATTAAGAAACGTCACATCTTTTAATATGAACTTTGTCCACTCCTTGGGTATACTGCTCATGTGCGAAGTCTTTAGCTAGCTACAAAATTACAGCAAATACTCAAGAAAGCAAACAAAAAGAACGAAAAAATCAATTCAGCCCTATGATGAGAGACCTGATATTCCATTCCTCTACTTTAAGGCGCAGCTTACTTTTGTCTTGAGTTGGGACAAGTCGCATAATTTGCATAATGCCTGGCAGGGGCGGCAATCCAAGTAGACTTTGCCCAGTCGTATACGTCCGAGTCTTTTGCAGAGACATAGACATTGTGTGCCAACAGATTACCAGCTTTATCTTTCAGTTTCAGGAAGAGGGAAGTATTGTCAGGTTCAAAGACAGGCACCTGAGTGTCCGCGACGGGTCCAGCTTATTCAAGACAAAAAGATAGTTCTGCTCTAATTCCGGTGCTGGCAGCTTGTCACTACCTACAAACCAGCAGATGATACTCGGGTGACGACGCAGTCAAAGCATCTGGTCATGGAAATATCGCGTCATCAACATCACGTCTGCTTCCGAGGTCATACCACCATAGATCGCATCGCATTTCTTTCTCAGATGGTCTTCCCACTCCCAATGACAAGTCCAACCGGGAGGATCAGGATACCAAGACTGTCACAACGGTTGAAGATGTCCTGCAACCCACAGATGTTCTCCATGCGTATAGCATTGAGATTCATGTCACACACCATTTTTAGAGGTACGAAGTTTCAATTCCATAAAGGTGCGATTAAAACACAAGAAAGAATGGAAATAGCCTGAAGCACATTTTATTTCAATTCCATAAAGGTGCGATTAAAACCCAGTTCTTCGCAAATCTCGGGTTCTTTGTACTTGATTTCAATTCCATAAAGGTGCGATTAAAACCAGCAACTACTCTACAAAACGATGCATGAAAGGAACGGGGAAACAACTTATTCGCTTGGCTATACGTGATCGAAAAGATGACACCAAACTTATTAATGTCCTTAAAAGTTTGGAGTAACTAAATTTTGAACTCCAGCACTTTATACAGGTATTTCATCGCAATCATCAGCTTATTGGTATAGATACCATTTGCTCTGCAAGCACGAACATCTTCGTTGAGTAACGTACGACGACTCTGAAAGCTTTTAGTGCTCATGCCTCCTGTGCGCATCGTAACAAAATCTTTAGAGAGATAACGATAACGAATATGATGTTTGCGAAACAGACGGACCATCATCTCGAAGTCACTGCCGATTTTATAACTAGTATCGTAGAGACCGGCTTCCTCATAGATGTGCCTGCGAACGTAGAAAGAAGGATGTGCCGGCATGAAACCAAAGCGCAACCAGAAAGGACGGAAACGGCGCGACGAATAGTAACGAACAACCTTATTAGGCTCACCCTTATGGATGA
>CALJCU010000332.1 GCA_938023885.1 uncultured Prevotella sp.
TCAGCAATGCCTTCAATATCCCAGGCGCTGCGGGTCGGTTTGTCTATAGTATAGTACGTGACAGAGAGGGTGGCTGCTGGTTCGGTACCTTCTATGGTGGCGTCAACTACTATTCACCCATGGACAATCGCTTCCTGACACTTACAAGTGATAATGGGCTCCATGGTAATGTTGTAGGGCGATTCTGCGAGGATGACGATCACCATATATGGATTGCGACGGATGACGGAGGCTTAAACTGTTTTGCCCCACGGCTTAAAACATTTGTCGATTTCCCGGGTAAGGCAGCGCTTGCCACCTATAATGTCCACGGATTATTGGCTGAGGGCAATACACTTTGGGTCGGGTCTTACGGCCGCGGTCTGATCAGACTGAACAGGCAGACAGGTGTCCTAAAAACCTATGTCGTGGATAAAAGTGGCACATCGTCCAGTTGCTATTCTCTCCTCCGAGACCGTCAAGGAAATCTATGGGCGGGTACGATGACCTGTATCAGTCTGTATAATAAAGTCGCGGATAAGTTCTCTATAGTGCGGCCTACAGGTGGTACAGTCATTGACATCGAAGAAGACAGAAGCGGCAATGTGTGGTTTGCTACGCAGGGTGATGGGTTATGGAAACTCGGGAGAAACGGAAAATGGAAGCATTATCTGATGTCTTCGGCTTTTTCCTCGTTATGTAACAACTTCGTGAATGCCATCCGTGAGGATTCTAATGGCAATCTCTATATTGCTACGGATGATGGACTGTGTATGTATGATCCTAAGGCTGACCGATTCAGGCGCATACCTGTAAAGACGGATTCGGCTGTCTTTACAGGACTTGTCATCAGCCAAGGCGAGTTATGGCTGTCTTCTTCTACAGGACTTGTTCATATCTTGCCGGATGGCAGACTTTATGTCTTCAACCGTGAGGATGGCCTGTTGTCAGGACCTTTCCAGAGCAATGCTATGATGATGTCGGCTGACGGCAGCATCTGGCTTGGCTCGGTCAATGGCGTCAGCATGTTCTATCCTTATCAGATAAAGGAAAATGGATGCATCCCTAATGTGTTTATTACAGCGTTGGAACTCTATAACAAAGATGTAAAAGCGGGCTCCAACAAGCTTCCGGAAGCATTGGACTATGTCGATCATGTCAGTTTATCCCACAAAGACAATATGTTCACCATTCATTTTGCTGCGCTGAGTTATGTTTCTCCGGAGAAAAATCAATATGCCTACCGTTTGGAAGGATTTGATAAGGACTGGATATACGTTGGCTCTGAACATAAGGCAGTCTACACCAATATCCCGCCTGGAGAATACACGTTCCGTGTGAAGGCTTCAAACAATGATGGTCTGTGGTCTTCAAAGGAAGCAACGTTGCGGATCGTGATTCATCCGCCATTCTATTGGTCGCTCCCGGCTAAACTGTTCTATCTGTTGGCTTTCTTTGCCGTCATCTACTTTTATGTGCACATGCGGTTGCAAAGGGCCGAGAGATTGCATCAGCGCAAACTGAAAGAGATGAATGAGCATAAGGAAAAAGAGATGCGCGATGCACAGTTGCACTTCTTTACGATGATTGCCCATGAGATACGTACACCGGTCTCGCTCATCATCGGACCATTGGAAACGCTCAAGAACAAGTGGCAGAAGATAGGACGCACAGTAGGTGATAATGTTGCTGTGGCGTCTACACTCGATGTCATTGACCGCAATGCACAACGGCTTTTAGGACTTGTCAATCAGTTGCTCGACTTCAACAAGGTTCAGCAAAAGGAACTGAAGGTGAAGTTCACACTTTGCCATATCAAAGACGTCATGAAGGCGGTGGCTGAGCGCTTTGAACCGACACTTAAGCAGAATGGGGCAACGCTTCAAGTGGAATATCCGGAAGAGGACTTCGTCGCAGCTGTCGATGCTGAAGGGCTGACGAAGATTATCAGTAACCTCATGACCAATGCCACAAAGTATACAAAAGACTGGGTACGTCTCTCGTGTCGGATAAGACAGGATAAGTTTGTCATTGAGGTTGAAGATAATGGTTGCGGAATCAGTTCAGAGGAGCAGCAGCGTATCTTTAATCCTTTCTATCAAGCAAAAGACAACAAGCCGGGAACGGGTATCGGACTTAGTATCGTATCCAGTCTTGTGGCGGCGCATCGAGGCACAGTAGAGGTGATGTCGCAGGTCGGGGAAGGCTCTCTTTTCTGTGTAACACTCCCCACTTCCCAACCGGGCGTAAGTACGGAGGAAAAGTCAGAGCCTGAGGTGGTGGATGATATGCAAAATGTTGAGGCATCTGTCTCTGAGGATGTCATTGCCAAGCAGACCGTCCTTATCGTTGAGGATAATGAAGATATGCTCTTATATCTGAAACATAACTTCATGAATCGTTGTCAGGTGCTGACGGCGGAGGATGGCGTGGTGGCTCTTCGCCTACTCAATAAATACAATGTCTCATTGATTATCAGCGACTGGATGATGCCTAATATGGACGGTTATGATTTCATCAGTGAAGTTCAGTATATT
>CALJCU010000333.1 GCA_938023885.1 uncultured Prevotella sp.
TTTCCTGTTATCTGACAAATCTTAGACATTGCTATTCTTTGTTTTTGATGCGATTTTAACTACTTATTCCAAACAGAGTGCAAAATTACAAAATATCTGCAAGACAGCAAAGCAAAGTGAGACAAAATATTAATATTTAATCTTTTTTACTGATTATGCTTCCCATTAATGTAGTTGATGAAGAGGTGCAGTGCCTTGTCTGTTGCGATGGCGAGGTTGATGTCACGGCCGAAGTCTTCCGTGAGTTTGAACGTGTGCACGTCATCCTTCGAGCCGTACCCAATCCAGATAGTACCGACGGGGATCTCTGATGTTCCTCCTGTGGGGCCAGCGATACCTGTAGCTGAGATAGCGTAGTCGACTTTCAGAGTCTTGCAAGCACCGATAACCATCTCCCTGGCTACTTCCTCACAAACAGCTGTCTGCTCCTCTAACACTTCATGGGAAACATTGAGAAGTTTCTCCTTGATCTCATTGGTGTAGCTTACGATACCGCCTTTGAAATACTGTGAGGCACCTGGAACAGCGATGATCGCCTCAGCGATACGTCCGCCTGTGCAGCTCTCGGCTGTGCCCAGTGTCTCATTGTTATTATAGAGAGCCTCCTGAATCTGATGGCTCAACACCTTGGTTTCTAATTCCATATCTTTTATTTGAATGTTACCTTTGAGAATGCGGGAGCATCGATAGAGCAATAGTCCTTGTCGAGGTACTTGTAATAGCCCACGATGCCGATCATTGCTGCGTTGTCCGTCGTATAGCTGAATTTCGGGATATAGATGGTCCAGCCATATTTAGCAGCATGCTCGCGGAACGAGTTGCGAAGTCCGTTGTTGGCTGACACACCACCGGCTACAGCCACGTGCTTGATACCTGTGTCCTTGACAGCCATACGCAGTTTCTTCATCAGAATATCCACGATGGTATGTTCAAGACTTGCTGCAAGTTCTTCCTTGTGATGCTCCACGAAGTCGGGATCTTCTGCCACCCACTTGCGCAGGTTATAGAGGAAGGAGGTCTTCAAGC
>CALJCU010000334.1 GCA_938023885.1 uncultured Prevotella sp.
TTAAGAGCAGAATTCATGCTCCTAAAGACCAGAAAAGTACACTTGATGCACTGGGCCTGAAGAAATTATATCGCACTGTAGAGGTTGAGGATAACCCCGTAATGCGCGGTATGATTCGCAAGGTAAGCCACCTGGTTGAGATTGTTGAACAGTAAAAACAAACAGAAAGTCATGAAATTACATACTTTAAAACCCGCGAATGGCTCTACGCATCATGATAAACGAGTAGGTCGTGGTCCAGGCTCTGGCATGGGAGGCACTTCTACTCGTGGTCACAAGGGTGCTAAGTCGCGTTCTGGTTACCACAAGAAGATTGGCTTCGAAGGTGGTCAGATGCCGTTGCAGCGTCGCTTGCCGAAGTTCGGCTTCAAGAATATCAACCGCGTTGAATACAAGGCCATTAACCTCAGTGTTCTGCAGGCTCTCGCTGAGCAGAAGAATTTAGAGAAGATTGGTCGCGAAGAACTGATTGCTGCAGGTTTCATCTCCTCTAAGCAGTTAGTAAAGATTCTTGGTAATGGCGACCTCAAGGCTAAGTTGGCTGTAGAGGCTAACGCCTTCTCCAAGACTGCAGAAGCTGCTATTCAGGCAGTTGGTGGAACCGCAACTAAGATCTAATTATGAAAAAAATAATCGAGACTCTAAAGAACATCTGGAGAATTGAGGATTTGCGTACGCGACTCCTCATTACTCTCCTGTTCATTGCCATCTATCGTTTTGGCTCTTTTGTAGTACTGCCAGGCATTGATCCAACTCGTCTTGCAGCTCTGCAGAGTCAAACGGAAAACGGTTTGATGTCCCTGTTGAATATGTTCTCAGGTGGTGCATTCTCTCATGCGTCAGTATTTGGCCTTGGTATTATGCCTTACATCTCTGCATCCATTATTATTCAGATTTTGGCTGTAGCCGTACCGTATTTCCAGAAGATGCAACGTGACGGTGAGAGCGGACAGAGAAAGATCAATCAATACACTCGTTGGTTGACGATAGCAATTCTTTTGTTCCAAGCTCCTACCTATATGATAAACCTTCGTTCACAAGTGGGCCAGAGTGGTGCTTTCATGGTTGGTGATACGTTCTGGTTTATGTTCTCGTCTACGATTATCCTTGCTGCAGGCAGCATGTTCATCCTTTGGTTGGGTGAGCGTATTACCGACAAGGGAGTCGGAAATGGAATCTCATTGATCATTATGATAGGTATCATCGCCAGACTGCCCCAGGCCTTCGTACAGGAGCTCAGCTCCCGTTTTACGGCTATCTCCGGTGGCGGTCTTGTGATGTTTATCGCCGAGATTCTTATTCTCTATGCTGTAATCTGTGCATCAATTCTTTTGACTCAGGGTACCCGTAAGGTACCGGTGCAGTATGCTAAGCGCCTTGTAGGAACGCGCGAGGTCGGTGGTGCCCGTCAGTACATTCCTCTGAAGCTTTTCGCTGCCAATGTGATGCCTATCATCTTTGCTCAGGCATTGATGTTCATCCCCTTGGCGATCGTCCAGTATCAGAGTGAAAATGCAAGTTGGCTGGTGCGTAATTTGATGGATAACCGTAGCTTGTTGTATAACATCATCTATGTATTCCTCATTATCGCCTTCACTTATTTCTATACAGCTATCACACTGAACCCTCAGCAGATGGCAGAGGACATGAAGCGTAACAATGGTTTCATTCCTGGAATCAAGCCGGGTCATGACACAGCCGAGTATATTGACATGGTGATGTCACGCATCACGTTCCCGGGCTCTTTGTTCATCGCCTTCATTGCTATCATGCCGGCTTTGGCAGGTTTGCTTAACGTACAGCAGGCTTTCTCACAGTTCTTCGGTGGCACATCACTCCTTATCACGGTGGGTGTTGTGATCGATACACTGCAGCAGATAGAGTCTTACCTGCTCATGCGTCACTATGACGGACTGCTGAATTCCGGCCACACACGTAAGGCTGGTGCTGTGAGTGCATATTAATCTGACCTTTGGATAATCACTACCGAAGGCGGATCACCAGATACATTGATCGGCTCTCCATTAGGCCATCCTTTTGGAGAGCCTTCAAGTTGATATCGCAGTCTTTGGAAAATTATAAAAGGTTAGAATATTTAATTGTTAAATATATTATATGTCAAAACAGTCAGCAATAGAACAGGACGGTACAGTGATAGAGAGCCTGTCCAATGCTATGTTCCGTGTGGAATTAGAGAACGGTGTACGGATTATCGCCAATATCTCGGGTAAGATGCGTTTGCATTACATTAAGATTCTTCCTGGTGACAAGGTCAAGGTTGCGATGAGCCCATATGACCTTACGAAGGGTAGGATAGAGTTCAGATATAAATAAGTTTTATACACTTTCAGGTTATGAAGACAAGAACATCAATCAAGAAGCGTTCTGCCGACTGCAAGATCGTTCGTCGTAAGGGTCGTCTGTTCGTCATCAACAAGAAGAACCCTAGGATGAAGCAGCGTCAGGGTTAATTGTTAAAGTTGCGTAAAGTTATTGGTAATAAGGAAGCCGGTTGAGGTTTTCTTGTTATCTTTGCATGCTTTTTAGCAAAATCAACGCGTTAATTAAACAACACAAGTAAAGTTTTTATTCAATTCATTTCAACTAATGGCAATACGAATTGTTGGAGTAGACTTGCCCCAGAACAAGCGTGGCGAGATCGCATTGACTTATATCTATGGTATAGGTCGAAGTAGTTCAGCAAAGATATTGGACAAGGCCGGCGTGAGCCGTGACCTGAAAGTCAGTGAGTGGACTGACGACCAGGCTGCCAGGATCCGAGAGATTATCGGCGCTGAGTACAAGGTGGAGGGCGACCTCCGTTCAGAAATTCAAATGAACATCAAGCGTCTGATGGATATTGGCTGCTATCGTGGTGTCCGTCACCGTAACGGTCTTCCTGTCCGTGGTCAGAGCACAAAGAACAATGCCCGTACACGTAAAGGTAAGAAGAAGACTGTTGCTAACAAGAAGAAGGCTACTAAGTAATCTAATGGAGGGACTTAATTATGGCAAAACAACAGAAAGTAACATCTAAGAAAAGAAATGTCCGTGTTGAGGCTACAGGTCAGCTCCATGTTCACAGTAGTTTTAACAATATCATTGTGTCTCTTGCCAACAATGATGGTCAGGTGATCGCCTGGTCTTCCGCTGGTAAGATGGGTTTCCGCGGATCTAAGAAGAATACACCGTATGCAGCCCAGATGGCTGCCGAGGATTGCGCAAAGGTTGCTTACAGTCTTGGTCTTCGTAAGGTGAAGGCCTTCGTCAAGGGTCCGGGTAATGGCCGTGAGAGTGCTATCCGTGCCGTACATGGCGCTGGTATTGAGGTAACAGAGATTGTCGACGTAACACCGTTGCCACACAATGGCTGCCGTCCTCCTAAACGTCGTCGTGTATAATCAGAACTCATAGATACATTAGTAAAGCATTAATATATTATGGCAAGATATATAGGTCCTAAGTCTCGTATCGCACGCCGTTTCGGTGAGCCCATCTTTGGTGCAGATAAGGTACTGTCAAGGCGTAACTACCTTCCCGGGCAGCATGGCAACGACCGTCGCCGCAAGACATCAGAGTATGGTCAGCAGCTGGCTG
>CALJCU010000335.1 GCA_938023885.1 uncultured Prevotella sp.
AAGAGAGATGAACATAATAGTATCCAATGAGATTGAGACTGTCTGTCCTGTGTTCGTTGGAGCATGTCTTGAGGCAACCGTAAAGAACTGTGCTTACTGTCAACCGTTATGGGATGAGATCAACGCCATGGGGGAGCACTTCCGTCAGACTCTGACTACAGAGTCGTTGAAAGAGCTCCCGGGCATCGCAGCCACCCGTAAGGTCTATCGTGCCTGCGGTAAGGATCCCTCCCGTTATCGTCCGGCAGCAGAAGCCCTTATCCGGCGTCAGCTTAAAGGCAAGGAGCTCTATCAGATTGACACGCTTGTAGACCTCATCAACCTCGCAAGTATCGCATACGGTTACAGCATCGGCGGTTTCGATGCGGACAAGCTCAGAGGAGACACCCTGACACTCGGTGTCGGACGTGAGGGAGAGTCTTACGAAGGTATTGGGCGCGGAATGATCAATATCGCCGGGCTTCCTGTCTACCGTGATGCAGAAGGTGGTGTGGGTACACCGACATCCGACAATGAGCGTACAAAGATATCTATTGGCACCACCCATCTCGTCATGCTTATCAATGGCTATGACGGCAAGGAGGAGCAGGTCAAGGCGAATGCAGAATACACCCAAGAACAGTTGAGGAAATATTGCGAAAGCGACGGAGGCAAATACTTTATTTATCGATAAAAATATGGTAATAGGAATAGATGTGGGTATCAGCACCACAAAAATAGTAGGCATCAACGATGAGCATATGGTAGTATCACCCATCCGCATCCGTGCCACAGACCCCGTAACATCGCTCTATGGGGCTTTTGGCAAGTATTTATACGACAACCAGATAGACCTCAGCGACGTTGAGCATGTCATGATAACCGGTGTTGGCGCTGCCTATGTCAATAATTCCATCTATGGACTGCCCACCGACAAGGCAGAGGAGTTCATCGCCGATGGCTTAGGAGCGCGTTATGAGACGGGACTGGAACGAATGATTGTCGTGTCCATGGGTACAGGAACAAGTCTCGTACAGTGTGACGGGGAGGACATCAGGCGTATCGGCGGTATAGGCTTAGGCGGAGGGACATTGGCAGGCCTGAGCCGCGTCATCCTCAAGACGGACGATATGAAACAAGTCATCTCGCTTGCCATGCAGGGCGATACCTCAAACATCGATTTACAGATTGGCGACATCTCTCCCAATCCTCTGCCAGGACTTCCAAAACATGCTACCGCATCCTTGTTCGGAAAGGCAAAAAGCAATGCCACACGCGAGGATATCGCATGCGGCATCATCACAACCGTACTCCAGACAATTGGCTCGAGCTGCATCCTCGCATCGCTCAACTCGGGCATCCGCGAATATGTACTCATTGGGAACCTGACATTGCTTCCTCAATGCAAACTGGTATTCCCCGGGCTGGAGAAACTCTATAAGGTGCATTTTATCATCCCCAAATACTCTGAGTTCTGCACGGCCATAGGAGCAGCGTTGAGCTACAGGAAGTAAGTGGCGGGTAATAGGTGTCGGGTATTAATGGTCACCGGATTACTCATACCGCATGCTCTTGGCGGGATGAATATGTGAGATAAGATAACTCGGACCTATCAGGACAAGCACACTGATAAGCAATGTGGCTACATTGAGCAGCAAGAGCAACGGGACATTGAACTCAACAGGTACGGTGCTTACATAGTAAGTAGCAGGATCGAGCCTGACTATGCCGAAGTATTGCTGCAAGAAGCAGACACCCAAGCCAATGATATTACCAATGATAAGTCCCCGGCCAATGATGAACGTAGCAAACCAAAGGAAGAGATGACGGATCGTCTTGTTACGGGCACCTAAGGCCTTGAGAATTCCTATCATCGTCGTACGCTCAAGGATGATGATAAGCAGACCGGAAATCATCGTCACACCAGCCACTGCCGTCATCAGCGCAAGGATAATCCACACATTCATGTCGAGCAAGTCAAGCCAACGGAATATTTGCGGATTGATGTCTTTGATCGTTTGCGAGGTGTAAGTCTCACCATAGTGGTCTGTCCGTTTGTTAATCTGCCTGATGAACTGATGCTCCACATCGTCGACATGGTTGAAATCGTTGACCGTCACCTCAATACCCGAGACCTGGTCAGGATTCCATCCGTTCAGTTTTATCGTTGTGTAAAGATCCGTGAAGACCATGTATGAATCGTACTGACTGAGGTTCGTCTGATAGATACCTGCAATGTTGAACCGACGAATGCGTATACCATCGTTGTCAATGAAGTAAGCAAAGACACGCTGTCCCTGCTTAAGGTTCAGTTTATTGGCGATGCTCTGTGAAATCAATATCTTATTGGAAGACGCAACATCAGAGAAACGAGGGATGTCGCCCGACACCATGTTCTCATGGATAAACGTAGAGTCCCACTCTGGACCTACACCTTTTAGTACGATACCAAGGAAGTTACTGTCCGTCTTGAGAATACCTTGCTTGTAAGCGAAACGCTCAGCATGCTTCACGCCGTTGATAGCATGGATAGCGCCCATGACACTGTCACTGGCTGCAATAGGATACTGCTCTGTCTCCGTCTGGGCTACAAAGTTCGTCACCTGGATATGAGAGCCAAAGCCGATGACCTTAGCTTGTATCGTGTGCTTGAAGCCAAGAACAACACAGACAGACACAATCATTACAGCAAGGCCAATAGCGACGCCTGCTGTGGCGATGCTGATGGCAGGGCGCGACACTTTGTGCTTGTCGCCTTTGTCACCATATATTCTCTTTGCAATAAAAAGTGGAAGATTCATTATTACTATAATGTCTTTATCGCCGTCTTTCCCGGATAAGCCTCGAGGGCTTTGCTAAGGATGAGGAGCGCCTTCTGGAGATCTTTCTTTTTAAGGACATACGCGAGACGCACCTGATTGATGCCCGCTCCGGGAGTAGTGTAAAAACCCGAGGCAGGAGCCATCATGACAGTCTCACCCTCATAGTTGAAATTCTCCAGACACCAACGACAGAACTTTTCCGAGTCGTCCACAGGAAGTTGGGCTACCGTATAGAAAGCACCCATTGGAATAGGTGAATAAACACCAGGTATGCGGTTCAGTCCGTCAATGAGACATTTACGACGCTCCACGTACTCATCATAGACATTGCGATAGTACTCCTCCGGTGCATCAAGCGATGCCTCGGCAATGATCTGACCGATAAGAGGTGGAGAGAGACGGGCCTGACAGAACTTCATCACAGCCTTGCGCACCTCACTGTTGTGAGTGATGAGGGCACCAATACGGATGCCGCACTCAGAATAGCGTTTTGATACAGAGTCAATGAGGATGACGTTGTTTTCTATTCCTGTAAGGTGCATGGCACTGATGTAAGGACTTCCCGTGTAGATGTATTCACGGTAGACCTCATCGGAGAAAAGATAAAGGTCGTATTTCTTTACGAGATCGCGTATCCTGTTCATCTCGCGCCTTGTATAGAGGTATCCTGTAGGGTTGTTAGGGTTACAGATCATGATGGCACGAGTCCTGTCATTGATGAGCTCCTCAAACTTCTCAACCTTCGGCAACGAGAAGCCCTCCTCTATTGTTGTGGCAATGGTACGAATCTTAGCGCCGGCAGAGATGGCGAAGGCCATATAGTTGGCATAAGCCGGTTCGGGAACGATAATCTCGTCACCTGGATTCAGACAGCTCATGAATGCAAAGAGCACAGCCTCAGAGCCACCTGATGTGATAATAATCTCATCAGGGGAAACATTGATATTATATTTCGCGTAATACTTAACAAGCTTCTGACGATAAGAGAGATAACCTTGCGAAGGGGAATATTCCAGCACCTTACGGTCGATATGCTTCAAGGCATCAAGACCACACTGGGGAGCGGGAAGATCCGGCTGACCTATATTAAGGTGATAGACCTTAATGCCACGCCCTTCAGCCTTTGCAGCCAACGGAGCGAGCTTACGTATAGGCGATTGTGGCATTTCAAGGCCACGAACTGATATTTCAGGCATTATCTATAGTTGTTATTCTGAACCGCAAAGTTAAACTTTTTTATTGATACGGCAAACGATTTACCGGTATTCTTTACTCTGTGCTATGAATCTTTAATCCGTA
This sequence comes from uncultured Prevotella sp., assembly GCA_938023885.1. Lineage (GTDB taxonomy): Bacteria > Bacteroidota > Bacteroidia > Bacteroidales > Bacteroidaceae > Prevotella. Next base: position 4,101 of record CALJCU010000335.1, read on the forward strand.
TTCTGTCTTCGTCCTTTTCTTTCCTCTTCAGCGAATACGTCCAAAGAAATATTGTCCTTTGTGCTTGGTCAATGTCCCCCAATTGATGGCATGATGCGGACAATGATGATAGCAGGCAAAACAAGCAAGGCATGAGCCGTCATGCTTCCACTGCGGCTCATGGCCCAGCCCTCCAATGATATCCTTCGTAGGACAGACATCCGCACAGATGCCGCATTTGACACAGAGACGACTGTCTACGACAAACTTCTTATCCGTGACAAGGCACTTGGCGAAACAGCCGCCAAGGAACCGTGAGTTAATCCGTGGCCAGTGCCCTAAAACAAGATGGCTGACTTCTCTGTCCTGAAGAATATCATTGACATAATCTCTCAGTCCGGCTGCCGCTTTGTCTTTCTTTGCCTTTTCCTTCTTAGGACTATCGACATTGAAAAAAGGAAGACCTAAATACGACTCAGGCATGATAAGCGAGAAGGCTGCATGAAGGTCAATACCCCTTACCGACAAGTCCTTCCGGAAGATATCCATCGTCTCGCCGATATCATCACCTGCCGTGCAGAGTGCATAGACATAATGGCCTTCTGAGTTGATGACAAGACGGCGGATAAACTCACGCACGATCATCGGTGGGCGCCAGCCATGCACAGGGAAGCAGAAGCCCAGTCGTTCACGTTCCTGTAAAGTGAACTCACACTGTCCGGCACGCAGAAGTTCAGGAATGAACAACAATTTGTCGTTTGTTGCCTCGGCGATGGTCTTCGCTGCCCATTCCGTGTTGCCTGTATCTGAGAGATAGAAAATCATACCTTATTTCGTGTAAAAATCAATCACGCCCTGAATAGCCTGTTTACATGCCGGGCAGAACTCAGGGTTCTCATTCGTGCGCATACGACAGTCAGGATAAGCACGGTATACACCTTTAGGACTGTAGCCTGCTCCCTCATAGAAGCCCGCCTCCGGGTCTTTGCCAATAAGGTTCTCCCACTTCCCCTTGAAGTCAACCTTTGTAGTGATATTCTTCTCCCACGGCTCCACGTCATGCGGATACATGGGCACCTCTTCGGTGTCGTAGGCGTACTCGTCAGCCAGTCCTGCGAAACTGTGACCAAACTCATGAACGACGACAGGACGGAACGTAGGATGATGGGCTGCGCAAAGCTCATAACTGTTGAGAATGCCACCTCCACCATACCGGTCCGTATTGACAAGGACTATGACATGCTCATAAGGAATACCTGCCAGACAATCGTGCAGCATCTTGAGATGAAGTGTCGTAAGATAGCGGGCACTATAGAATGTGTCATAGTTGGACAGCACAGCAGTGCTCTTCCAGATTCCCTTGTCCGGGATACTCACGCCACTGTCTACCGAGGGTGACTCCACAGCTACAAGACTGAATTTGTTGCGTGAACTCTTAAACGGTTCATAGGAGAAGAGATAACCCATTGCTCTACGGGCATCCTCAAG
>CALJCU010000336.1 GCA_938023885.1 uncultured Prevotella sp.
GAAGAAGCGTCTGCACTGTATGATGCTTGAGAACTGCTGCTATGACTTCTTTGAGCTCAACACGCTCAATATGGCACAGCACGGCGTCTTCGGTGACGTGGAGTATGTGCAGGGGGCTTATCGCCACGATCTTTCACCCTACTGGGATCAGTATTGGAAGAAAGATGCTAACGACAAACTGGGTTGGAGACTCGACTATAATCAGAAGTTCCGCGGCGATATCTACGCCACTCACGGCCTCGGCCCCATCGCTCAGGCCTTAGATATCCATCGTGGTGACCGTATGAAGACGCTTGTTGCCATGGACACTAAGAGCATCAATGGCAAGGCTTGGGTAGAAAAAATGTCGGGTAAGAAGTGTGATGAGTTCGCCAATGGCGACCACACCGTTACGCTTATCAGTACAGAAGATGGGAAAGTCATAGAGGTACAGCACAACACCATGACGCCGGAGCCCTACAACCGTATGTACCAGATAGTGGGAACAAAGGGCTTTGCCAATAAGTATCCCATGGAGGGCTATGCCCTGTCCAGCGCACAGATGCAGGCTTGTGGCGTGCAGCCGTCTCAGAAAATGAGTGGTCACGATTATATGAATCAGATAGACTTCAACGCTCTTGTCGCAAAATACCGCTCGCCGATAGTTGACAAATATGAGGCCATGGCTAAGAAGGTGGGCGGCCACGGTGGCATGGACTTTATCATGGACAGCCGGCTCGTGTATTGCTTGCAGCATGGTCTGCCCCTCGATATGGATGTTTACGACCTGGCTGAATGGTGCTGCCTCGCAGAGTTAGGTTCTATCTCGATGAACAACGGCAACATTCCCGTGCAGGTACCCGACTTCACACGCGGTGTGTGGAATGTCCAGAAAGGCTTTCACCATGCTTTTGCCTCACCAGAGGAAGAGGCTGCAGTGGACAAGGCCAGTGAGGAATTCACGGCTAAGATGAAAGCCAAGGGTGCCAAATACTGGAAGAAACATGGCACCAAGACAACAAACAGCAAGAGCAATCAGATGAGTCTCTGATGCCCTTGCCGACGATTATTCAAACGATAACGTCCCAAAGGCCTCCGGCTGATGAAAGTCGGGGGCCTTTGTATGAATGGCATTCCAGGAGAGAAAATGCGGTTTCGGCAACTTGTCTCCGCATTTATAGAAGTTGCCTTTCGCCTGAAGATGGTTCAGCGAAAGACCTTTGTCTTGGAAGAAAAGCGCTGTGGGAATCACCAGTGTCAGGGTCCAGACTTCCGGTGCCGACTGTTCCTCCAGCTGTCCTTCACCCAGGGAAGACCAGCGGTCTACGGCATTCACGATGTCAATAGGTGCTTGTACGCGTGCCTCACGGCCTCTGCCACATGCTGCCAGAAGGGCTCCACGGCAGTTGCATTCCATATTATAATAAGCGCCGTCAGTCTCGGGTTGGAAGAAGAACTCGCAGCAGGAGTCTTCCCATGGGCGGCCGTTATTGTGGGCGGCCATGGCCCTTACGGTCTCTTCCCTTACCCTGTATTCCAGAAAGATGCGCCTACCATTATGCGCGATGCGAAAGGCTACTTCTGGCTGATAAGGATAGTCAGCCGCCCAATTGTTGCAGCTGATGAGGTTCCATTCTACAGCATAATGGTCTAAAGTTTGATGAATGTCTTTAGCATTTATGTTTTGCTCATCGATTTTTTTGATTCTTAGAGACTTTTCCATTGTTCTTGATGTTATTTAGTGCCCTACTTTATCGAAGTACTTAATGACAGGCTTCATGAACCGTGAGAGCTTCTGTCTGCCAAGATTGGCTGTGGAAGGAGCCTGTTGGCTGTAATAGACAAAGATGCGTTTCTTGGCCCGTGAGAGAGCGACATAGAGCTTACGGGCATCCTCTTCCATCAGCTTGGGATTGTTCTCGTTGTGGAAGTTTGGGATACGTCCGTCAACGACGTCAAACACGATCACATTGTCGAACTCCAGTCCCTTCGCTTTGTGGATCGTTGAGACAAAGATTTTTTCGTCCATCGTTGCTGACCCGCAGAGATCGGCTTCCTTGAAGGTGCTGATCTCCATGATGTGGTGCTCAAGTTGCTCTTTCAGTGAAGGCTCTTCCTTCTGATGAATAATATCGGCTGAAAGGAACCGCAGGAGGTAGTCGATCTTCCCGATAGGTTTGATCCACCGTTCCCCTTCCAAGGTATGGTAGAAAAGTTGGATCTCCTCAACCAAAGCCGGTACACCTTCAATATCCTCCTTCCTTATATAGAGTTTATCAATAGCTGACAAGTAATACCCGGCGTAGTTGCGGCGTAAGCGCTCAGCATATTTTATTGTTGTCGGCTGCTGCAAGAATACCTTTTGTTGTTCATTTATCTCTTCGCCTCGGGCATAACAATAATTGACCAGTGAGACGGTCGCATTGACGTCATCGTCGGCTAAGTGTGAGTTGTCGCCTTGAAGGCCTAACTCGGCAAGCAGGGCTTTCAGTTTGTATGCCTTGAGATCCGGCCTTAAGAGGCGTATGAGTTTCAGAGAGTCGAGGCAGAGGGGGTGGATTTCATGCCATTGGATTTCAGGGAGATAGCGTCTTAGACAGAAGTCCATGGTATGGTAATCGAAGGCAGCATTATGTGCAAGCAAAGGATATCCCTTTGCAAAGTCAAGGAAAGACTTTAATCCTTCTGCGGGTGCAAGCAACCTGGTGTGTTTGCGTTCTTCGATAATGGGATTCTCGATGTCTCTGAGCATTTTAGGAATAGGGCGGTCTGTCTGAAGAAAGACGGAGAACTTTTCCACAGACTGTCCTTGGTGGATGCGTTCTGCGGCAATCTGGATGATGTCATCTTCATAGATGTTGAGACCTGTCGTCTCGGTATCGAAGACGATGATATCTCTGTTTTCGTATATATGCAAGAATTGTTGCAGATAGGTCTCACCTCCGTGGAGCAGGTCTGCGGGGGCAATGGCTGCTGTACGTAGGCGGTGGACGAACTGTCGGGCGGTGGCGGCAGATCCACAGACCTTCATTCCTTGAAGAATCTGTGCCCAGGCAAGTGAGTTGAGTTCATTGTTGAGCACGCTCAGATGAGCTATGAGGAGTTTTACTTCCGGGGTGGAAAAGAGGTCCGTACCGGAAATCTTGAAATGAGGAAGGCTTGCCTGTGTGAGCACCTCACTGATTTCGTCTGCATCGCGGTTTGAATTGACAATGATGGCTGTCGTCTCGGTAGGGTACTCTTCAGAGAGTTTCCTGGTTCTTTTAGCTACTGATTTATATTCTGCCCAGATATTCTCTGTGGAGCAGATATGCAGTTCCACCCCTTTGTTATTTTTGTCCTCCATTGGAGTAGGCAACAAGGACGGGTCGGAGTGTAGGTTGGCGATGGCATAGTCGTTGAGCATCTGCACAATCTGTTGAGGCTGCCGGTGGTTGACATTAAGATGGTGGATATTCCTCCTGCACTTTTCTTTGAGAATATTGAGTGTAGCGAGTTTCGCGCCCATGAATGAGAAGATGGCTTGCTGCTCGTCGCCGAGGAAGAGGTAAATTTCTCCCCCTCCCTGCCGGGACGCGGTTAAGTGTGGGACCTCCAACTCCTCAATAATTGCCAATTGCAGCATATTGAGGTCCTGCACCTCATCTACTTGAATCCACGGGTAACGCCTGAAGGAGGGACCGTCTTTGAGAGCCGTATAGGTGAGTTGCAGGAGGTCCTCGAAGTCGAGGAGGTCATTCTGGTTCTTGTAGGCCGTATAGGCATGGGCATAGCGCATCTTCATGAGACTCTGCCCTGCCTCGTGTTTGAGAATAACCGGGAAGACAGGTTGCTGGATAAGGTCGAGGTAATAGTCGGTATGGTTATAGACATCTGTCATCAGCCTGGCATCGAAAGGTTTGTCCGTAGCCCCGGCGATGGCTTTCAAAGTAGCAATGTCTTCAGGTGTCACGCACTCGGGATGAACTCTCAGTTCCTTGGGTACGTCATGGATGATGTCGTACATCAGATGAGAGAAAAACATGATCTGCATATGTGACCTTTTCCGTCGGAAGTCACGTCTCACGAGGTCTTCATCCTCGTTGAGATAACGGGCGAGGATACTGTCTGTCGTGTCATCGTCGATGATCGCACTCTCTGCCGGTACGAGGCCATTACTAAAAAGGAAACGGGAACAGAACCGGTGGACGTTTCCCACAAACACATCCTCCGTCTCATTCTCTCCCGCACGTTCGTTGATACGTTCCCGCATGCTGCGTGCCGCCCTGTTCGTAAAGGTGAGACACAACATATCTTCGGCTTTGACACCTTCAGCGAGCGCTATACTGATACGCTCGGCAAGGATCTGCGTCTTGCCACAGCCCGGAGGAGCGAGGACGAGATGCTTCCCGGTCTTGAGTTCAAGGATTTTCTGTTGTGAGGCATCGGGAAACCAGAGAGTGTGTGTTCGCATACAAGGTTCGTATTAATTATTGAAACAAGGCAGGGACGGCCACGAGAGCCGCCCCTCCCCAGCAATTGGATGCAATGCATTACATGGCTTTAAAGTCGATTAGCAGCTGCACTTCCAGGGCTTGAGCTCCTTGAAGAAGTCGTGCCCCTTGTCATCAACGAGGATGAAGGCAGGGAAATTCTCAACGGTGATCTTCCAAATAGCCTCCATGCCGAGCTCAGGATACTCCACGCACTCGATGCTCTTGATGCAGTCGTGACTCAGAATAGCAGCCACGCCACCGATGGTGCCGAGATAGAAACCACCGTGTTTCTTGCAGGCCTCTGTGACGGCATCGGTGCGGTTACCCTTACCGATCATGATCATGCTGCCACCGTGGCTCTGGAACTCGTCCACATAAGGATCCATACGGTTTGAGGTCGTCGGACCCATGGAGCCGCAAGGATAGCCTTCAGGAGTCTTGGCCGGTCCGGCATACAGAACAGGATGGTTCTTGAAGTATTCAGGCAGATCCTCTCCCCTGTCGAGGCGGGCTTTCAGCTTGGCGTGGGCAATATCGCGGGCCACGATGATGGTGCCATTGAGGATGACACGGGTAGAGACCGGATACTTTGTGAGGATAGCACGGGCCTTGTCGATGCCTTCGTCGAGATTGATGACGACTCCACC
>CALJCU010000337.1 GCA_938023885.1 uncultured Prevotella sp.
ACAACTTTGCTTACTGTGGCTTCGACCTCAGCATCTTCTTCCAATGGTCTTACGGCAACGACGTGCTCAACGCCAACCGCCTGATGTTTGAAAGCTCCTGGAACAAAGCGCACGACCTCAACCAGTATGCTTCTTATGCCAACCGGTGGACGGGAGACAACCCGACAAGCGACATCCCGCGCGCCACGTCGTCGAGCAGCAACCGCGTCTTCTCCACACGTATCATTGAGGACGGATCGTTCCTACGCCTGAAAACTCTCACTTTCGGCTACACCCTGCCGCGCCTCCTGCTTCGTCACACAGGCATAGAGAGCCTGCGCGTCTACTTCGCCGCACAGAACCTCTGGACGCTCACCGACTACAGTGGCTACGACCCTGAGGTGTCTATCCGAGACAGTGCACTCACGCCCGGACTTGACTTCTCCGCCTACCCGAGAGCACGCAGCTTCAGCTTCGGTGTCAACTTAGGATTCTGATGCCATCATCATCGTTAATCATCCATTTACAATCAAGAACTTTCACACAATGAAATTCAATAAAATAATCATCTTCTCCTTAATTGCCCTGAGCATCAGTGCAAACTCCTGCAACTTCCTCGACAAGGAGCCGACCGAGACCACATCGGGCAGTTATTTCAAGAATGAGACTGAGACGGAGTCGTTTCTGCGGGGTGTCTACGCCATCCTCACCCAGACGTCCTTCTATGGCAACAACTATCTCTTCCTCGCCGGCGGCGACGACCTCGAAGCCTATGGCGGTGCCGGGCGCTCTCCCGTGACCAGCGGTCTGTGCTGCAACAACGCTACGACGAGCGATCCGGCAGTGTCTGCCTTCTGGTACACTCTCTATTCGGGCATCAACCGTGCCAACATCCTCTTGGAGAACATCAGCGACGTGCCTGACATGAGTGAGGCCAACCGCAAAGTATACACCGCTGAGGCACGCTTCCTGCGTGCATTCTACTATTTCAACCTTGTGGAATGCTGGGGCGACGTACCTTTCCGCACCTATTCCACACAGAGCGTCAACGGCCTGCAGATAGCCCGTACCCCAAAAGCAGAAATTTACGACTTCATCTGCAAGGAGATGGAAGAGAGCGCCGGCGACCTGCTCAATGCCTCGGATATCGACTACCTCCCCGGCCGTGTCACAAAGTCAGCAGCCTGGGGCATCCTTGCCCGCGTATATATGTTCCGTGCCGGCGAGCACTTCCGCGACGGCTCGGCACCCGACGAAACTGCCATCAAGAGCTGTTTCGCCAAAGCGGATGAGTTTGCTACAAAGGTGAAAGAACAAGGCGGACACTCGCTCGCACCGCACTATTGGGATTACTTCATTGACCAGTGCGCTGACCGTTACAACACAACAGCCAGGGAGAGCATCTGGGAGGCCGAGTTCACAGGCAACTATTCTACCGACACCCGCACCGAAGGCCGTATCGGCAATCTCATCGGCATTCAGGCTCCTGACCTCTCAAGCTATAGCAATATCACCGGTAAGGCTGACCCGGGCTACGGCTATTCCTTCTTCTGGAGTACGCCCAAGCTCTATGAACTCTACGAGGACAACGGTGACATCAACCGCATGAACTGGAACATCGCTCCCTTCACCTACACGCAGTCGGTGACAGGCAAAGGTGTCGACGGGCGTCTCTTTGAGAAGGGAAAAATGGACGAAGTGAAAAAACAGTACTGGGACGAGAGCTATAGCTATGGCGACGCCGCCGTGGGAGCCACAAAGGGCGACCGCGAAAAAGCCACTGCTGCCGACAACTACGACCGCAGCTGCGGAAAATGGCGCCGCGAATACGAAGCCGACAAGAAGAACAAAAACTTCACGGCTATCAACATCCCTATCCTCCGCTACAGTGATGTACTGCTAATGATTGCCGAGTGTGAAAACGAGGTTAACGGTGCCCCTACCGACAAGGCATACGAGTGCATCAACACTGTACGCCGCCGCGCCGGCATCGCCGACCTGCCCACCGGCATGAGCCAGGCCGACTTCCGCCAGGCTGTGAAAGATGAACGCGCCATGGAACTGTGCTTCGAGATGACAAGACGCTTCGACCTCATCCGCTGGGGCGAATATGTCAAGGACATGAATGCACTCGTGCATCGTGCACAAAGCGGAACCAACTGGAAGTATGGGCCGTCAAACACCTACACTTATTTCCAGGTATCAGATGCTTACAACTATTTTCCTATCCCGTCATCCGAGATGGCAGTCAACAAGCTCATCACGAAGCAGAACCAAGGATGGTAAACATCTTCTCACATTAACCAATAGCACAACAAAATATGAAACTTACACCTATATATATGTTAGCGTCTCTGCTCCTGCTCTTCGCAGGATGCAGCGACGAGCTCAACGAGAAAGCTGACCTCCTGGTAGGAGTCGCCACCAACGACCACACATCAATGAACGGTGATACCGTTGTCGTGAAGAAAGGTGAGGCCCTGGACTTCACATTCAGCGGCTCTCCCGACAACATCGTCTTCTTCAGCGGAGAGCCAGGGGCAAAATATGAATACAAAGACCGCGTCGAGGTGGATGCCGCTGACATTGTCTCCTCCCGTCTCACGTTCTCTGTATGGGCACAGTATGGCAATGCCAAGACGGCTGTCAACGTCCTGAGGATGTATGTCTCAGACAGTTTCACAGGGTTGGCTAAGAACAACTTCAAAGCCGACTCGGCACTTGTTGAGGATTTTGCGTGGAACGAGCTCGTTCCGCAGGCTGACCTGCCGCAGGCTCCTGGCTCTGCCAAGAATGCCAAGGCCTTCGACATCGACATGACGCCTTATCTCGGCAAGCGCATTGCCTTGGCTGTCTCCTATCAGCCAAAGGACAACAGTGCCGCACAGCCAAGAGAGAACTTCGTGGGCATGAAGATTGTCAACACCATGAAAGACGGCACGACCTCCACGCTCTATGCCGGCAACTTCGGCTTCACGGCAGTCAACATGATGTGCCACCACAACCTCGACGACCAGCGCACGATGACTGCCAACCGCGAATACGGCACCGTCACCAACAACACTAGCGGCATCTGGAACCTCAGCGATGCCGGCAGAGGCAACTTCTCCATCCACAGCTCCGGAACAGGCAAAGCACTCAAATACAGCCGGCTCGTCACCGACCTGTTCACCATCAACGCCTGTTCTCCCGACCAGGGACTAGCTATCAAGAATATCTCGCAACGTCTCGACAGCTATAACTACACCTATAGTAAGGCAGGTCTTTATAAGGCTGTTTTTATTGCCACAAACTCCAACTACAAGCACGAGTCACGTGTCATCCGCGAGGTGCACGTCAAGGTTGTCGACTAAATTATCATGAACCATGAATAGAAAAATTTTCTTTTCATTGCTGATATGGCTGCTTCCTGCCCTGCGTGCAGCTGCCCAGCTCTACGACGATCCCCGTCTGCTTTCCTTTGAGAAAAGCAGCGATATCAAGGCCTGGCAGACCGACAATGCCACAATTAAGTGGTCGGATGCACATTATAAGAACGGCACCCACTCCATGGAATGGACCTTCAAGCCAGGCGCGACGCTCTCGCTGAAACAAGACCTGCGCTTCGAGCCCCACGTGAGAGGCGACCGCGACAACTATCTCTCCGCCTTCATCGTATGGGTCTACAATGAGACACCCATGAAAGGCAAGCACATCCGTTTCTCCTTCCTTAAGGATGGAAAAGAGTGTACGTCGTTTCCTTTCGGTCTCGACTTCAAGGGATGGCGCGGTGCCTGGGTCTGTTACGAACGCGACATGGAAGGCAAGCCGGTCATGGGCATGGACGAGATCAAGGTCAGTGCACCCGACGTCAAAGGCCGCTTGTTCCTTGACCACATCATTACAGCCATTAAAGTGGACC